>JANYCV010000008.1 GCA_025360145.1 Acidobacteriaceae bacterium | reverse complement strand
GGTCTCCGTCATCGAAACGAATATCGACGACGCGAACCCGCAGATTCTGGGCTACACCATGGAGCGGCTGCTCGAAAGCGGCGCGCTGGACGTCACACTGACGCCGATCTTCATGAAGAAGAACCGGCCGGGGACCATGTTGACCGTCATCGCCTCGCCCGGCGATCAGGAAGCCCTGGCGCAACTGATTCTCAGCGAAACCTCCACCCTTGGTCTGCGAATCTACAGCGCCCAGCGCCGCGTCCTCGCGCGGGAAATTACGGAAGTAGCAACAGAGCACGGCAACGTCCGGATCAAGCACACGGCATCGGGCGCGTTCGCGCCGGAGTACGACGATTGCCGCCGGATCGCCCGTGAAACCGCACTGCCCTTAAAAGAAATTATTGCCGCGGCGAACCTCGCCTATCAGAAAACGAATCGATGAAATACTACATCACAACACCGATCTACTACGTGAACGCCGCGCCGCACATCGGCCATACGTATACCACCGTTGCCGCCGACACAATCGCACGGTTCAAAACGATGCAAGGGTACGACGCCGTGATCACCACCGGCACCGACGAACATGGCCTGAAGATTGAGCGCGCCGCCGCAGCCGCCGGAAAGTCGCCGCAGGAGTTCACCGATATTATCTCGGAGGAGTTCCGCCAGCAGTGGAGGTCGCTCGATCTGAAGATCGACCGGTTCCAGCGCACCACCAGCCCGCGGCACGCCAAGGTGGTCCAGGATCTATTCACCCGCTGCCTGAACAACGGCTACATCTACAAGGGTTCCTACACCGGCCAGTATTGCGTATCCGATGAGCTGTACGTCAACGAGGCCAAGCCCGGCGACCCTTGTCCGGATTGCGGAAGAATCACCGAGACGGTGACCGAAGAGAACTACTTTTTCAAACTCTCCGCCTTTCAAGACCGCCTGCTTGAATTGCACCAGGATCAGAATTTCCTCCAGCCCGAAACGCGCCGCAACGAAGTGCTGGCGTTTCTGAAGCAGGGTCTCAATGATCTCTCCATCAGCCGGACCACCATCAAATGGGGAATCCCTCTGCCGGTGGAAGGCAATCACGTGTTTTATGTGTGGTTCGATGCCCTGGCCACTTATATGAGCGCCGTGGACGGCGAGGATCTTTGGCCCGCGGATCTGCATTTGATCGGGAAAGAGATCGTGCGCTTCCACGCCATCTTCTGGCCGGCGTTCCTCATGGCCGCCGGGCTTGCTCTGCCGAAACGCATCTTCGCGCATGGCTGGCTTCTGTTTGAGAACGACAAGATGAGCAAGTCCCGAGGTAACATCGTTCGCGCAACGCCGATCACAGACGTGATGGGCGACGATGCGCTGCGCTACTTCCTGCTGCGCGAAGTGGTCTTCGGTAAGGACGGCGCCTTCAGCTTCGATGCGCTTGTGCAGCGTTACAATTCGGATCTGGCCAACGGCCTGGGCAACCTCGCCAGCCGCACGCTGAGCATGATCCATCAATACCGCGGCGGGTTCGTTCCGCCCGCCTCGCCGGACAAGAATCTGCAAGCGGCCATGGACGATATCATCGCAGCGTTCGATAAGTTCGATTTCTCAAAGGGACTAGAAGCCCTTTGGTCGATGATCTCCGACGTAGATAAATTCATCGTCGAGCGTGCTCCCTGGAAGCTCGCTAAGAGCTCCGAAGAAGGCGCGCAGGATAAGCTTGACGACACACTCTACACGGCCGCGGAAACACTGCGCATCGTCACTGCGCTGATCTCTCCGGTGCTCCCGCACGCAGCACAGAAGATCTGGTCGCAACTCGGCATGTTAGAGCCGGTAGATTCCCTGAAGTTCGCCGATCTGAAGTGGGGCGGACTGCCACCGGGGCAGAAAGTGGGTGAAGTTTCCGCCGTCTTTCCGCGCCTGGATGCCAAGCCTGCCATCGACAAAATGCTGGAACTGGAAGCCGTTGAAACCGAGCGGCAGCGAGCGTTGTTCGGCAAGGCGCCAGAACCGGAAGCGGCCTCTGCCTTGCCAATCGCGCCCATCGCGGATACTATCACTATCGATGATTTCATGAAGATCGATCTGCGTGTCGGTCTCGTGGTGTCCGCCGAAACGATGAAAGGCGCGGACAAACTACTGCATCTGAAAATCGACATCGGCGAACCGCAACCGCGCACCATCCTCGCCGGGATCGCGAAATACTACGAGCCTGAAAAACTGGTCGGCCGCAAAGTGGTCATCGTCGCCAACCTCGCTCCCAGGAAAATGCGCGGGATCGAATCGCAAGGCATGGTGGTGGCTGCCTCGCTCGAAGACGGCCCGGCCGTGCTCGCGGGCTTCCTCGAAGACATCCAGCCCGGAGCGCGCCTGAAGTGAGCCTGGCTGTGAGTTTGATAGATTCACACTGCCATCTGGACGATACTCAATTCGACACAGACCGCCAGGCAACCATCGACCGCGCCATAGCGGCGGGCGTCCGGCGGATGCTCGCCATTGGCACCGGCGAAGGGCCGCCCGATCTCGAAGCGGCCATTCGCCTGGCGGAGAAATACGATATCCTGCTGGCGACGGTCGGTATCCATCCCCAATTCGCGCTAACCGCGGATCGGCAAACACTCGACCGCATCCCCGCGTTGCTGAAGCATCCCAAAGTAGTCGCGGTTGGCGAGATCGGCCTCGACTATCACTATCAGCCGATTCCGAAAGTCGAGCAGCACGCCCTCTTCATCGAACAGATGCAGATGGCCCACAGCGCCCGGAAGCCCATCATCATTCACACCCGCGATGCCTGGGACGATACCTACGCTTTGCTGAAGCAGCACTGGCGTTCGACGGGCTTACCGTGTATTCTGCATTGCTTCACCGGGGGCGCCGCCCAGGCAAAACAAGCGCTGGAGCTCGATTGCTACGTCAGCTTCGCCGGAATCGTCACCTACCCGAAGGCCACGGATGTACACGAATCCGCAAAATTAATTCCGCTCGACCGGCTGCTAATTGAGACGGATTCCCCGTATCTGCCGCCCGTCCCTTTCCGCGGAAAACGCAACGAACCGGCCCATGTGGTCCACACCGCGCGCAGGCTGGCGGAACTTCGAGGTGAAGATTTCGAGCTGATTGCCGCCGCCACAACATCCAATTTTCAGAAGTTGTGTTTGCCAGCATAGAAACGCAACGGTTACACTGGGAAGTTCAATGGGATTCAGTAAGCTGGGGCAGTCGCTTAACGCCAGGGAGATACTGGACTTGGTCCAGGACGATCTACGCAAAGTGGAGCGCGAGATCAGTCTGGAGTCGATGGCTTCGGTAGCGGCGGTCACCACAATTGGGAAGTACCTGAACTCCAATGGCGGAAAACGGCTGCGGCCCATCCTCTTGCTGCTCTCCTGCAAACTGGTGGGCGAAGCGGGGGACAGCGCCATTCGCATGGCCGCGGTGGTGGAAATGATCCATACCGCAACGCTGGTTCATGACGACATCATCGATGTGTCCGAAACCCGGCGCGGCAAACCCACCACCAACGCCATCTGGGGCAACCACACCTCGGTGCTTGCCGGCGACTGGCTCTACATGCAGGCGTTCCAGATCGCGTTGCGGCTGCGCAACTTTCATCTCCTGGACATTCTGATCAGCCTCACCCAGGCCATGGTGGAAGGGGAGCTGCTGCAATTGGAACGTATCGGGAAGATCGGAATTTCCGAAGCCGACTACATGGAACTGGTGGACCGCAAGACCGCCAGTCTATTTTCGGCCTGCGCCCGGCTGGGTGCCGTGGTCGGCAGTGCCGACGATGCCATCGAATTGAAGCTCGGCGAATTCGCCTGGAATCTCGGCGTCGCCTTCCAGTTGATCGACGACGTTCTCGATTTCACCGCGCGCGAGACCGTCCTTGGGAAGCCCGTCGGCAACGATCTCCGCGAAGGAAAAGTCACGCTGCCATTAATCTACGCTCTCGAAAGCGGCGACAGCGAAGGCCGGCAGATGGTGGAAACGGTTTTGCGGGATAGTAACTACGAAAAGGTGTCCGTAAAGGACATTCGCAAGTTTATCGATCGTCACGACGGAATCGCCCGTGCCCGCCAGCGTGCGCAGGATTTCGCCGGGAAAGCGCGGGCGATCATCAACGAGTTTCCCGATTCTCCGTATCAGCGCGCGCTGGCCGACGTCACCGATCTGGTGACGGATCGGGACCACTAGTCGGCGTTTAATTCGGCATAAAGATTGTTTACTTACCTGCCAATCTGTTCCACTGAATGCCCCGTTTCGCCGCTATCCTAGTTGTTTCTGTTCTGTGGACTCTTCCTAGGAGCCTGTCGGAATGAAACTGTTTTCTACCAAGAATCAACAACTTACAGACCATGCAATGCTCGTAAGTTATTGATTCTACGTTCGAGAAATTCTATCTCCGACAGGCTCCTAGTTGTCCTTACCCTTCCGGTGGCCACCGTCATCCTGGGCACAGCAACCTCCGGTCGCATCGGGCCTGATTCATATCTCCCCTTCCTCCTGCTTTTATCGTTCTCCGGATATGGTTTCTATGCGTCCTGTAAAGTGCTCTTTGCGCGCAAGCCAGCGACCGCGCAGGAGTCAATACTTGCCACCGCCGGCTTAAATTCCCACAAACCGGCCCGCCGCATTGGGTGGGCGCTGGCCGCCTTCGGACTCCTTGGCATGATTTATGTCTGGCCGACCAAGTATGTGGTCCCGCAGAAGATGGCGATCGGCAATTCGCCGACGACCATATTCGAGTACGGTCGTATCTTTTACTTCGCCTTCGGTTCCTTGGTCGCTTATGCTTTCCGGCAGCGTACCGCCAAAGTCTAGACTTTTAACCGCCATGCACTCCCCAATTCCCCGAGCGCCTCGAATAGTTGTAGCTGGGTATGTGCTTCACTCAAGTAATTACTCTGGTAGCAGCCCAATAGAATACTGCTTCCTGGGTATGTGCTTGACTCACGTAATTACTACGGCAGCAGCTTGCCAAGGTAGGGCGGGCCCCCTGGCCGGCGCGGGACGCCTTCGTCCCGCTGCTGGAAGCGAAACGAAAGCCCAATGCGCCAGCCACACGAAACGCTGCGAGACCGTACCCACTTGAGTCAAGCACATACCCAGTTAGTTGTAAAACAATTGTCGCTTATCGCTGAAAGCGTCGTCTCCCTACGTAGCCCCGTCGTCACCGCTTTCCGAATTCTACGAGCCCCCCTTTCGGCCGGGTTTCTCAGCGGAGCGGCGAGGTCTCTCGCAGAGACTTTCCGGAACTGCTGGCTGTCGCGCGATACCCTTGCAATGCGCCGCGGAAGGGAGTATCTATAGGACGGCATCATAGAAAGGAGCAGCCCAGATGAAATCCACCATGTTGCGGTTAGCCATCATGGTTCCAGGATGTTTTCTGTTCAACGTTGCCGCTCAGAATGCTTCCGATACCCCGGCACAGGCTACGCGTGGCGAAGAATTATTCTTCCAGTCCGCAAAGCCATCGGCCTGTGGCATGTGCCATTCGCTAGGCGGGAAAGGAACCGCGGTCGGTCCTGATCTGATGCGCTGGGGACGCGTCGCCCCTCGCGCTACCGCAATGGCGATTACATCCACCATTACCGTGGATGTCGTTTGGGTAGAGCCGAAAGCAGGCGCTGCTTTCCCGGCGATGAAAGTCTCCGAAGAGGGAGGCAATACCCAGTTCTATGACCTTGGCAAGATGCCGCCGGCACTGCTGAAGCTCGCAGCGGCAGAGGTGCGTGACATCAAGCCCAATGCAACGTGGAAGCATCCGCCCAGCCAGGTGAAGCACACCCCCGAACAGATGGCCGACATGATCGCTTTCATCCGTTGGGCAGGAGCCAAAGATACCAAGGGCGTGAAGCCCGAAGACGTTCAGTAGATCCCCGTTCAGAAATAAGTCATCTATCTCGTCTGGCCGCTTGTATATACGCGCGGCTCGGAATCAACTCGGGTGGAGGTTTCCACCCGTCCTTCGATCACCTCGGTTTCATGTACTTAGAAACTGTCCTTAAATAACCATTCCATCCAGCAACCCCTCCCGTATGGTCGGGGCTCGGTAGCGAATGGTGAGCGGTAGTGAGCGGCCGGTGGGAGTTGACATGGTTATTCAATGACGCGCGCTTAGTTGAATTATGACGGCTGGCAATCCATCATCCAAGACGATATGAGCGCCGTTTGCCGTTTGTTTGACTCAGTCGCGCCTCGAGCCTCCAGCATGTCTTCCGACGCCACACTCAACGCTGCGAGCCTTTGTCATCTTCTACGGCGCATGGGCGCAAGCCTAGTCATGGTTATTTGCGACGGTCCCCTTTTTCGTTCTTCTCGCCGCCCTTGCGTTGTTTCGCGGCGCTGGCTTCGCTGGTGCGTCCAGGTTCGACTCCTGGCAAGGTGCTGTGCGGCCCGCTCTTGAGATCATGTTACTATCGGCAGCGTCAGTCATTGGGGCCGGCGGCGTGCTGTTCTTGTACGCTTGGTTCCGCCCCGAGTTTTTGAACCCGGCATTTCTAGTTACACAGTCATCACGGTCGGCCTGGATGGTCGCCGGAAAGCCCTTCGATGTCTTGGAGTACTGCGGCGGACGGGTGCCTTATGGCGGGAGTCTAGCTCATCAATGCTTTCCGGAACTAAAATTAGCGGCCATCTGACGGAAGACCGTTGAGCGTTTATTTGCTTCTTTGAAGCCAGACCAGGCGTATAATTCCAGAGATGCTCCGCACAGCGCTTCTCGTCCTCCTTTCCACCGCAACCCTCTTCGCCGCCACCACCTACGAATTCATTTACGAATCCGCCCCGTTCCCCTCCTGCCATGCCTCCACAATCGTCGAAACCGTCCCTGGCGAATTCCTCGCAGCCTGGTTCGGCGGCACGGACGAGGGCAAACCCGACGTCGCCATCTGGTCTTCCCGCAAGGCGAAAGGCCAATGGTCCGCACCGGTGGAACTCGCGCGCGAGCCCAATATTCCCACCTTCAATCCCGTGCTCTTCTTCAGCGCCGACAAGAATCTGTGGATGTACTACAAATTCGGGCCCTCGCCAAGCCAGTGGACCGGGGCGCGCCGCTCCAGCCGGGATGCCGGCCAGACCTGGTCGCCGGTCGAGTATCTGGCGGCCGGCGTACTCGGGCCGATCAAGAACAAGCCGCTTGTGCTAACAGACGGCACTATCGTCAGCGGAACGTCGGTGGAAAGCTACCAGGCCTGGGCTTCGTGGGTGGAACGCAGCACCGATAACGGGAAGACCTGGACCAAGCACGGACCGATTGTGTTTCCCGGCGAACCGCGGGGCACCATTCAACCGGCGATCGTCTCCA
The DNA here is from genome assembly GCA_025360145.1 of Acidobacteriaceae bacterium. Classification (GTDB taxonomy): domain Bacteria; phylum Acidobacteriota; class Terriglobia; order Bryobacterales; family Bryobacteraceae; genus JANXXV01. The sequence continues at coordinate 7,742 of JANYCV010000008.1, read as the reverse complement.
TGGGCTCCGGGCACCTGCGCATGTTTGTTCGCTCCACGCCCCGCATCGGGCGCATTTGTGCCTCGGACTCCACCGATGGCGGCAGGACCTGGACCAATCTAAAGCCGACCGTGCTTCCGAACCCAAACAGCGGCATCGACGCAGTGGCGCTCAGGGACGGCCGCATTCTCCTCGTCTACAATCACACGGGAAAGGGAAGGTCCCCGCTGAATCTCGCGGTGAGCCGCGACGGGGATCGCTGGAACAGTTTTCTGGCGCTCGAAACCGGGACGGGAGAGTTCTCGTATCCGGCTATCATTCAGGGCTCGGACGGAAGCGTCCATGTCACCTACACCTGGAACCGGAAGAAGATACGGCACGTGCAGGTGCCTTTGGCAGCGATCCCTCAATAATCCTGACCCGCACTTGCCGCTGGCAGTCATCGCTAACGTTGAAACTTGATAGAAATAAAGGAGTAAGCTGAAAATGTAACATTTCAGGCTAGCAAAGTCCCACACTTTAGGAAAGTGTAAACCGCCTCGCATGTTAGTGCTTAAGCAAGATCGCCACATACGGTAAAGTCCGTACTACCCACACATTTCTATTGACATCCCCCCCCTTTCGGCATTAAGATTTTGTTTCAAGTCCCCACAAAGTAACTGACAACTTCACGAAAGTGTACAGAGGTCCCTGCATGACCTTCCAGGTTGGCGAGAAAGTAGTTTACCCGAATCATGGGGTAGGCACCATCGAGAATATCAGCACCCGGTCTTTCGGGTCGCAATTTGAACGTTTCTACCTTCTCCGGCTTACGTATAAGAGAATGACCGTGATGGTCCCGTTCTCCCACGTGGGTGATGTAGGTCTGAGAAAGGTCACTAAGGCTGGCGAAATAGCCCGCGTTCTTCTTTTCCTGGCGGCAGGAACGACGAAGTGCAACGGAGACTGGAAGAACCGATTCAAAGAAAATTCGGAAAAGATGCGCGTCGGCGGGCTGCTGGAAACCGCCGAAGTACTGAAGATGCTTTTGGTTCTTCAGGCCGACAAACCGCTCTCGTTCCGAGAGAAAAAAATGCTCGATCGGGCGCGCCACATGCTTATCACGGAGATCTCGATCTGCCGTGGGCTTTGCGAATCCGATGCAATTGATCTGCTCCAGAAAGCTGTAGCTAAGTCCTCTTTGAACTTCCCCCTCCCTCTTTAGATTTGCGAATGGCAGTACTTTTCCCCAAGGGTACTGCCATCGCCGACCCGTCATCTAAGCACTTAACCCTAGTAATTTCATTAATTAGCCCCTGGTGTCCTCGAACTTAGGTACTTAACCGTCTATCTTTTTGTAAGGATTTGTTTACACTGGATAAAGAGGGAATAGGTCCGCGAAATGCTCTGTTTACAGTGCGGAAGTCAGCTCGCGCTGTTGAAGAAATTTACCGACGGTGAATTTTGTTCAGCCGACCACCGGACCCTTTTCTATGACACACAGCAAAAGCTGATCGTCGAGCGCCTCGCCGAATCTGCTCGTAAACTAAAGCGTCATAAGCTAGTTACGAAACGACCGGACCCCGTCGTGGCACCGCTATCACCGGATCCGGAGCCGATTCCAGCCGCGAAAGCAGAAGAACGCTTTCCGCCATTTGCCGCTCTAGTACCTGGGCCAGTACTGGCCGCCTTAGTTGTGCGGAACCACCCGTATGGAATCGCCTCGGGGTTCGCCTCGACGCCCCCGGACTTGCCGCTAATCCCGCCGATCTTCAAGCAGGTGCATGCGAAACGGCAGTCGCGGCTGGCTGTGCCGATGCCCACATTCCTGGCCGCAAGATCCTGGAATCGGCGTAAGCGGATCGAAGTCAAACCTGGAGCGGCATCCGAGGCGCAGCCGGTATTCCCGAAATTCGTCAACCTTCGGCGGTTGGGTTCACCCGGTGTGGGCAGACCTGCGGCTGTCCGAAGCAATTTTGACGAAACGAACCCGCTTGGGGGTGAGTCATTCGGAAAGCGGAACCGGTTTGCGGCTGAGCTGTCCGGTTTCGGCGGAACGATTTCGCAGCCTGAATCGCGGTTGGGTTTCCAGACAGGCATAACTGGCGTCCAGGCACCGCAACAGTGGATCGGTTTGGGCCTGCCGAAACCGTCTGACTTCCAAACCGTTTCGGCAGCCGGAGAGCGCGCCGAGGTTGCACCAGCCTCTCAAAATGCCACCCCGGCGATTCCAAACGTTTCCGTGCCGCCGTTGGCATTGAAGGGTTTAAGTGCAATTTCGAGTCTTTTCCGCATGCGCCCCCGTGGTCCGGTGCGGGATTCCTCCGTGGCTCAGTTTTGCACGATCAAACCCAATCCGGTCGATACCGGGCAGGCTGATCCCGGTGCTTCCCTCTCCTTTCCCCTTCCAGAAATCGAACTTCTGGGACCGGTGGTCCACGGTCGTTTTTTCCGCCCTCGGCCTCGCGGCCCGGTCCTTAGCTCCACGATCGCGGAGCTGGAACGGATTGAACCCGGCATTGAACCCGAATGCGGCCCGAGGTCCGCGGTCACTCTCTCAATCCCAATCCTAGGCGCGGTGGAATCGCCCCCGTTGATTCCGTCCTTTCCAGGCCGGTTCTTTCCCATGCGGGCCCGGGGGCCGGTGCAGGACCACGCTGTCGATGGTTCCGCCTCAGCCGGTACGCTGGATCTGGAAACGTTTTCCGCTGCTGTTTCGCGGCCATCCTATCCTCCTGTTCCAGCCGGTGACTTCGCGCCTCGCTTTCTGGATCGCGGGTTCCGCATGCGTCCCCGCGGAGCTGTGGCTGCGCAGAATCTGGCGGCCTCGGAACCGGTCATTCCCCACTCTGTCCAAAGCCCCGCTTTACACTCCGCCAAACCATCGCTGCCCGCCTCCATCATTGGGGAGTATGCCCCCGTATTTGTAGACCGAGGTTTCCGTGCACGTCCTCGCGGCCCGGTGCAGTCGCCCGGATTGACTCAGTTCGAGCCGGTGCTATCCGGAGATCCGGCAGCACTCCCTTCCCCGCCGTCACTCGGCCACTTGCCGGCATCTCTGATCGGGGAATATTCGCCGAAACCGCTGCGGCGGTTTTACAGGATCGGGCCGAAGGCTCCGGCATGGTCCACCTCCTTGGTCACGAGCGAATCTATCCCGGAGGGCATCCACGAGCCGCTGCTGTCCGCTCCGGCACTGGCTGGGTTGCCGCGTTCCGTAGTTGGAGAATGCAGTCCGGTCCGCCTCGACCGGTTCTACCGGTCTCGTCCGCGCGGGCCTGTGGAAGTGAATGCGATTGCGACCGTTGAGCGGATCGCGACTGGCCCTTCAGCGGACTTACTCTCTGCCCCGGCAACGGGAACGCTTCCGGCTGATCTGATTGGGGAGTGCGCGCCAAGTTCGGCTGCGCGGTTCTTCCGGGCCCGTCCGCGCGGCCCGGTGGAAACTCGAACCCCGGCTGCGATGGAACAGATCTCCACCGGCGCTTCGGTCGATCTGGTTTCTGCCCCGGCAACGGGCACGCTTCCTGCTTATCTGATTGCGGAGTGCGCGCCGAATTCAATCGTCCGGTTCTTCCGGGCCCGTCCGCGCGGTCCGGTGGGCGCGCCGTCCAACTTCACTTACGAAGAGATTGTGCCGGGATCTTACGCCGCCCTCGTCTCGACTCCGCTGATGGGAACTGTGTCGCCTGACGCGATTGGGGAATGTGCGCCGAACCCATTGATCCGATTGTTCCGAGCCCGTCCGTGCGGCCCGATGGAAGCAGTTGTTCCCGCAATGCAGAACATCGCCGCCGGTTCGGCTGCCGGCCTGATTTCAAAGCCGTTCAGCGGTACTCTTCCTGCGGATACCTCGAGAGAATTCGCGCCAAATCCGGTCGCCCGGTTCTTCCGGCCCCGCCCTCGCGGTCCGGTAGACGGAATGACGTTAAGGCTGATGGGCGATGCCGGATTCGCTGCGGCGATGGAGTCAATGCCGCTTCTGGCCGCTCTGCCCGCCTCGATCTTCGGCGGTCTCGCGCCGGTCCAGTTCGATAAGCCCTACAAGATGCGACCGCGCGGGCCGGTGCAGGCAAGCGATCTGGTGGTATTTCATCGGGTTTCAACCGGAGAAGCGGCAATCCTGCCCCGCGCCGGTCAAGTGCCTCCGCTGACAGTCCTGGACGGCCGCGCTTTCGAGCCCGTCTTCCTCGACAGGCTCTACCGGATGCGCTCGCGCGGCCCGGTGCAGTGCGAAGCGGCGCTGTTCGAGGCGTTGACTGCCGGCGATCCGGCCGTACTCGCGCCCAGCGCGGCCCTGCCGTCGATGCCCGCTGTTCTGATGCGCCAGGCCAGAACTCCATCAAGGGACCGCGGTCCGCGCATGCGCCCCCCAGGGCCGGGGCCGAATTCGGGAATACGGAACTTCGACCGTCTCGATGAAGGCGAGGAAGATACCAGAGTGCCGCAGGCTTCGATGGTCGCGCTGCCGGACGGGATTCTGTCCGATTTGGAAATACAATCCGGATCACTGCAATTCACCCTGCCTGTCGCTATTGATTCCCCTCCGGCCAAGGGCGCTGCGATGATGCCTGTGGTGTCTCCGGTTCCGTGCGAAAGTATTATCCATCCGCCCCTATTTTCCGCGGAGCTTATTGTCGATTATCGTCCATCCCTCATTGAGATCCGCCGCGCAATTAAGGAAACGGGCAAGCCGGCATGGATCGGACGCATCGCCGAGTTCTGGAGCGGCGCCAGTTGGGATCTGAAATGGGTGACGGTTGCGGTGCCGGTTCTGCTGGGGGTATTGATCCACTCGTCGATTGCCAAGCTGCCGGTCTCCGGCCATTTGGCAAATGTAGACGTTGCTGCGATGGCATCGAATCCGCTTCCGCCCATGAAAAGCGCCGTCGACGCGAGATGGTCCGGTCTCCGGAATGAACTTGTGGGCCGGGCGGCGGTGGATCTTCAGGAAGATTTCACGAGCGGGCTGCGTTTCTGGGCCGGCGATACCAACTGGAGCAATTCCTGGAGCTATGACATACACGGCGGGGTGAAGCCGGGTGCATTGGCGCTGTACACTCCCAGCATCGGAATGTCCGACTACGACGTGGAGTTTACGGGCGAGATCGAAAAGCAAAGCTTGGGCTGGGTGTTCCGCGCAGCCGATACCCGGAACTATTACTCCCTGAAACTGACGACGATCAATCCCGGCCCGATGCCGGTCGTCGCCCTGGTACGTTCCGCCGTGATTGACGGGAAACAAGGCCCATCGACGCGGATTCCGCTGCCGTTTCCGGTCAGTAAAGATCAGGTCTTCCGGGTCCGAATGGAAGTGAGCGGTCAGTTTTTTACCGTATTTGTACAGGGCCGCGTGGTAGAGTTTTGGTCCGACGAGCGGTTGAGGACAGGCGGGATCGGCTTCTTTAGCGGCAAGGATGAGCAATCGAGATTATTAGCGGTACGCGTAACGCATCACTTCGACGCGCTGGGAAGGCTCTGCGCATCTCTCGCACTACAAGATAAGATAACGAACCAAACAGGAGTTAGCACGAATGAATCCCAAAAATAGAAAACCCGAGGAAGCCAGCGGTAAAGCCGCCAACGGAGCCGCCAATGGTCAAGGCAACCCGGCTAGCGCGCTGGCGAAGGCGGTCTCCTTGCATCTGGAAGGAAAACGCAAGGAAGCTCTGCATGAGCTCAAGGGCGCAATTACGAGCGGTGGCGACAGCGCGGAGGTGTACTCCGCAATCGGCCACATTCAGTTCGAACTGGAGCAATATGACGATGCAGCCAAGAGCTACACCCGCCTGCTGACTCTGGAGCCGAAACATACGGCGGGAAACTTCAATCTGGCCGTGTGCCTGGAAAAGCTGGGCCGTTACGATGAAGCTTCCGAGCGCTTCAGCAGTGCTCTGGAACTGAACCCGAACCGTCCGGAAGCGCGGCTTGGCCTCGCCATCTGCCTGCTGCACCAGGAGAAATCGGAGGCGGCGCTCGAGAGTTTCGACAAGTGCCTGAGCGAGGATTCTGAAAACGAAACGGCTCTCTTCGGGAAGGCTGTGAGTCTGCAACTGGCCTGGCGGTTCGACGAAGCGACGGAAATCTACAAACGCGTGCTCTCGCGGAATCCGAATTCCGAGGAAGCGCTGGTCAATCTTATCACCGTCGGCATCGCCCGCAAGGACGTCCCTATGATCCGGGACTACTCCGAGAAGCTGGTGAAGCTGCGGCCGTTCTCGCAGTCCGCGCTCGAAGGATTGGCGACGGTGGCGTTCGCCGACGAGGATTTCGAAGCTGCGGCGCGGTACTGCGAAAAGCTGGTGGAGGCGACGCCGGATCATTTCGAACGCTGCTTCAATCTGGGTGTGGCGAACCAGAAGATCGGGAAGTTGGAACCGGCGGCCAAGGCGTACATGGACGCCATCCGCATCCGTCCGGACGGCAAGCAGGCGCATGTGAATCTGGGCATGGTGCGGCAGGAATTAGGCGATCTGAAGGGTGCGCGCGAATCCTACGAGCACGCGCTGCAGATCACGCCGGAATTGCCGGAAGTGTTCTACAACCTGGCGTCGATTCTGGAGCAGCAGGGCGCCAAGGAAGAGGCCGAGAAGCTCTACGCGAAGCTCACAGCGCAGCGGGGAGATTCCGAGGACGCCTGGTTCCGTCTGGGCTATCTGCGCTTGCAGAAGGGCGACTTCCGGGGCAGCATCGAGGCGTTCCAGTCGTGCGTAAAGAAGCGCAATAACTGGCCGGAAGCGCATGTGAACCTCGGCATCGCGTATTGGCGGCTGAGTGAGAACGAGCAGGCAGTCAAGGCATTTGAGCATGTACTGACGATTGAGCCGAAGTCGCTGGATGCGTTGCGCGGTCTGGCTGCGCTGGCAGTCGAGCGCGAAGACTATCCGCGCGCGCTGGAGTTGCAGGGCAAGCTGATCGATCAAGGCGAGAAGACCCCGGAACTGTTCTACAACACCGGGCTGTTGCTGCAAAAGAGCGGCAAGGTCGATGAGGCTATCAAGTACTATAAAGAAGCCATTCAGCAACGGCCGAACTTCGCCGAAGCGCTGTTAAACCTGGGGCACGCGCTGAAGGCACAAGGCAAGCCGGACGAAGCCCGTAGTTGCTGGAAGCAGGCGCTCGATGTGAAGCCGGAACTGGCGCAGGGTTATTTCGAGCAAGCCGCAGGGTAAGAAATCGGCCCACTTGTCAGCGGCCAGGACTACGCTGGCAGGTGGGCTTTACAGATTGCCATTGTGCCCGTTTTAACAAGCTGATCCTTGCCTGCCTGCCGGCTCGCAGTTTACACACCACGACCCTATCGCCCTTGCGAAGTTGATCGAGGGATACGATGAAGCCGGGCCGATCGCACCGTCCCCGGACGCCTTCTCCCGATAGATCCGCTTGCAGCCAGCGGCTTTCAGCGCCGCCACCCAGGCGACAGTATCCTGTTCATCTATTGACACGCGAGCGTAGCCGCGAAGCATTGCACTAACAGATCGCCATTGCTTTCAGTAATGCGATAGGATTTCGCAACGTCTGAATCAGGTGGCATGGAAAACCTCTATATGCGGCGTCAGGCTGGATCTATTCGCTCGACCTGCCAAATGTCAGCAATGCGCGTTACACGGCCTTTTGAAATAGAGCGCCCCAGAGCTTTATCAATGCGCAATTTAAACCCGAATCGACACGGGAGCGCCTTGTGCAGAACTACAGGAACGACGCCAGACTGACCTGCGATCCGAAAACTGAGCCGGCCTAGACTGACAACCACGGTTCACATACCACTCCCAGAGGGTCACGAG
>JANYCV010000649.1 GCA_025360145.1 Acidobacteriaceae bacterium | reverse complement strand
GGAACTGGAGGATTGGATTTACGGGAATCCACCGGGGAAGTTGGTGTTCGTCACCTTCAATGGGAATAAGGTGCTGAAGGTGAAGGAAACCTACGCCGGCCTCGGCGGGCAGACAGCGCCGCCGCTGCCAGTGCAATGATTACGCCATCGATAGCGCTACTGCTGGCGGCCTCCGGACTTTTGCTTGCGGCCGATGCGGATCTGATTCTGCACAATGGCCGGATTGTTACCGTGGATGCGTCGTTCCGGGTCCAGCAGGCGGTGGCGGCAAAGAACGGCAAGATTACGGCCGTCGGGGATAGCCGGTCCGTGCTTGCGCAGGAACGGGGCGCGAAGACCCGCGTCATTGACCTTCATGGGCAAACCGTGCTGCCGGGATTGATCGATAGCCATGTGCATCCACTGGGCGCCGGCTTGAGTGAATTCCGTTCCCCGCTGCCAGTGCTCGATTCCTATGCGGCGGTGCGGAGTTATATTCTGGCTCGCGCGCGGGTGACGCCTAAGGGTGAGTGGATCGTGGTGCCGCGCACTTTCCCGACGCGGCTTTCCGAAATGCGCATGCCCACCCGGGAATTGCTGGACGTTGCGAAAGAGCATCCGGTTATGTTCGACGCCAGCTACGTTGCGGTGGTGAATTCGATGGGGCTGAAGGTTTCCGGCATTACGCGGGATACGCCGAACCCGCCGGGCGGCGAGATTGTGAAAGACGCCCGCGGGGAACCGAATGGAATCTTGCGAAATGCGCAGCAGTTGCTGAAAGGCGTGGATCGCGCGGAACAATTCACGGAAGCGGAACGGTTGGACGCGCTGGAGGGGCAGCTTAGGCGCTATGTTCAGGCGGGGCTGACGTCTGTCATCGACCGGGCGCTGACACCGGAAGAGATTGAGCTTTACGGGAAGCTGAAGGCCAAGGGACGGCTTCCGGTTCGGGTGGTGATGACTTGGCGGCTTCCTACTGCCGCGAGTGCCGGCGAGTTGGTCCGGCAGATTCGTGCGGCTCCCTATCGCGGCGACGACGGAGACGACTGGCTGCGGTTTGGAATTTTCAAAGTGACGCTGGATGGTGGGATGACCATCGGCACCGCTTATCAGAGAGCACCGTATGGTGATTTTGGAGAGCAGCTTTACGGGATCACGAATCGCGATGATCGGGGGCAGTTATTTGTGCCGCCAGACAAGCTACTGTCTGTGCTTCGGGCGGCAAGGGATAAGGGCTGGGCGTTGACCGCGCATTCGCAGGGAGGCGGTGCGGTGGACGGCTTGTTGGATGCGTTTGAGGCATTGAATAGGGAGCGGCCGCTGGCGCCGTCGCGATCTCACCTGATGCATGCGAGTTTTCAAACTCCGGAGGCGATTGCTCGGGCCAAACGGCTCGGCGTGCTGGGGGACGTGCAGCCCGCGTGGCTCTATGGTGACGGCGAGGCGCTGGAAAAAGTGTTTGGCGATGAGGGTATGCGGTACTTTTTCCCGCTGCGGTCCTATGTGGATGCGGGCGTGATTTTCGCCGGGGGAAGCGACCACATGATCGGCCACGGCAAGAATCGCGCAGTGAACCCGTACAACCCGTTTCCGGCGATGTGGACGGAGGTGACGCGGAGAACCAGTGCCGGGAAGGTGCTGCACCCAGAGCAAAGAATTTCCCGCGAGGACGCGCTGCGGAGCTATACGATTTGGGGGGCTTATCTGCAATCGGCGGAGAAGCGCAAGGGCTCGATTGAGGTTGGGAAGCTGGCGGACTTGGTGGTGATCGACCGCGATTTCCTGGCTTGCCCGGAAGAGCAGATCAAAGATATTGAGCCGGTGATGACGGTTCTCGATGGGAAGGTGGTTGCGGAGCGGGGGAACCATCGATAACACAGGCCCTGCACCAGCGTGAAGGGTGCGGCCAACTGGCTGCTCATCGGCGTTAAAACAAGGCCGAATCCACACTGTGACGTGCAGGCCTGACAGTGTGCGTCCATCCCGGAACGACGTTTCGGGGCACCAAGCTGATTGCAGCGGACGCAGATTGGCGGTGTTTTCAAGGGAGAATTTATGCGACACCTGTTATCGTGGGACACTACGAATGGCGAGTCGAATTCTCATGAGACGCTTGATCACACAATCGGTAGTTCTACCTGCACCCGCTGAACGTCTGTATGCCACCTA
>JANYCV010000630.1 GCA_025360145.1 Acidobacteriaceae bacterium | reverse complement strand
GCCATAATCGAAACGGATCAGGAAATAGGGGGTGCGGATGCGCAGGCCCAGACCACCAGCCTTGCGAACATCGGTCAACCTGAAATCGCTCACTTTCGCGTAGACGTTCCCAATGTCGATAAATCCTACGGCGTCAACAATGCTGAACAGCGGGAATCGCATTTCATTATTCAGAATAAACAGAGCGTTTCCGCCGGCCGCTCCGCCACTTAACAGGCGGGGGCCAACACCGTCCTGCTCAAAGCCCCGGATGGTGGTGCCGCCGCCGGCAAAGAATCTTTCTCCCAGTCCAATCTGTCCAGACCCGGCGCGCCCGGGAATCAGATCCTGGCCGCCGAAACCCCGCGCTATGCCCACTCGCGCCGCGGTCGCGTAGACCAGCCGGGACTTCCGCACTCCCTTCTGAAATGGAATCGCGCGCGGTTCATCGAATGCGAAGTATTTGGAGAACTGGGCAAAGTACTTGATGTATTGCAACTCCGACCCAAGGTAAGCCGGAGCATACTCCATGGCATTCGACAGAAACATGCCTCGGGTGGCGTCGAAGACATCGTCTCTACTTTCGCGCGAAAATGTTGCCGTGAGCGGAGCCACCCGGAGCGACACGTCGAACAGCGGATCGGGAACGCGTTCGTATGTATGGGTTCGTTCCATCCGGTAGCCGTAGTTCAAGGTATAGAGCTTTTTGAAGCGTGCCTGCTGATCCAGCGAAAGCCCCAACCGGTCGGTGTTAAAGTCCTGGTGCGATTCGCGCCGCACATAGATCGATGAAATGGTCCGTAACGGGATGTTTCGCAGAAAGGGTTGACTGAAGTAGACGCGTCCTTCCTGCAAATCGCGGTCGTAGCGGGCACGAAGTCCAATCACCCGGGCTTCGCCCAGAGAATTGCGATTGGCTAGGTCGGCGATTGCGCCGGGTCCGCGGTCGGTATCGAAATAGGCGCCGTAGTTCAACTGGAATGGGCGAATTTCCCGAACCTTCACGTTGAGGGTGACCGGCCTCTGATTGAGCTGTAGATTGCTGCCCAGGTCTCTGCCGGTGCGATCTATATCCACCAGTGAGTAAGCCCCGGTACCGTAAAGGTTGCGGCGCGATCGGCTGAGGGCCGGAAGGTTCAGGAAGTCGCCAGGCGCCACTTCCAACTGTTTGCGTGCGAGTGCTTCGCTGGTAACATTGGTTCCGCTGATGATTATTTCTTCGACAACAGCCTGGTGGTTCTCGACGATTTTGAAATTCACATCGATGATGCCGGCGCTCCCGCTCGAGGCCAGCGCGTATTCGATCTCCGTATTGTTGTAGCCCTTTGTGCCGTAGAGATCGCGGAGATTTGCCAGGGAGTTCTCGCGCAGATCCGGCCGATACGGCTCTCCACTTTTGAGAGCAATGGCACCGCGCAGCGTGTCCGCGCCGTACGCTGTGTTGCCGGTGAATTCCACTTTGCCTACATGGAAAAGCGGCCCCTCGGTGATCGGAATGGAAACGGTCCCGGTCTGCGTTGTGGCATTCAGAACGTAGCCGGGTTTCCCGATCTTCACTTCCAGGTAGCCCTGTTCCCGGTAATAGCGGCTGAGCAAATCGGTTACCTTTGCCGGATCGGTGTATATGGCGCTTTCCAGCTTCTGCTCCTTGACGAAGCCTTTCAGTTCGGACTCCTCAATTCCATTAGCGCCGCTGAACTCCACCTTCACTCCGTGGTATTTGATTCCCGGCTGAATGTCGAACAGAACACGCTTGTGGCCCGGCTCGGGCGTCGTGATGGCAGACTCCACCTTCGATTGCAGGTAACTGTCTTTCACTAGCTGATTGGTAATCGCCTGGACGGCTTCCTCGCCACGCTGCGTATCGAACACGCCGGACTGCCAAAGCTCCCGCAACTGCTTGCGGAGGGAGTTTGACGGACTGTAGCCCTCGTAGACGAAGTCCACATTCGGACCCGGCTGAATGTTCAAATCCAGATCCACCACTGCATCCCGATTCTCGCGGTTCAGGTGAAATTTGGCTTCGAGTAGACCTTTGGCGGTATAGAGCTTCTCCACCCGGTCAAGGCCTTTTCTAACTTGGAAGAAATCGTACTGCTTGCCCTCTTTCACCTTAAACTTGCTCGCCAGTTGTTTCTCGGTGAAGATGGAATTCCCGGTGATCTCCACTTTCCCAACCTTGCGGCGCTCTCTCTCCGCGGTGGACGCGGGCGGTGGCGGAGTGCCGCCGAATTCCAAGAGGTGGCTGAAATCGAAACGATAGCTATTGTCGGTCTGCTTCAGCCCGCGGGTGCGGAACCGTTTGGTGAGGTCATATTGAGCAACGTAGATCTGATCGCTGCTGTCCGCGAGGTTCACGGAATAAATGACGTTCAATTTGGGAGTGAGATTCTGGCCTACGCTCAGCCGTGCGCTGGGTACGGATTCGTTGGCGATGAGATTGGGCTCAATGCGCACCTGGCTTAATCCGGTGGCCTTCTGGATGCCGCCACCGATGCTGCCGCCAACCCTCCCGGTAAGATACGAAAGCAGCTGATTCTTGGCGACCTCCCCTTCCTGGCCGCTGAGTTCTTCCACCTTTCTTCCGGTGAGCAGAACCGCAATGACGTCGGGCTCAGGCAGGGGCGGATCGGAGGTGAAGGTGGTCTCCAGTTTGTCGGTGGTGCCCTGAAGCCGCAAGGTGATGTCGTAGCCCGCCGCCTGTGTCCGGGCGAGGATGTCGAGATTGGGCTCGATTCTTTGTTCGCTGGTGAAAGTGACTGTCCCGCGGTCGATCAGATAGCTGCGCTCGTTCAAATTGAGCTTGCCACCTTCTGCAATGCCGATGCGGCCGGTGAGGCCAGGGTTATAAAAGGTGCCCACCAGGCGCGTGTCCATATCGAACTCGGCCTTCGCCAGATTATTGTCCACTACCAGCGGATACTGCGTCTTGATGCCGAGAGAGTAGTTCAATCGCGACAGCAGCCGGTTACGCTCCTCGGTGAGGCCAAGCTCGGCGGACTTGTTCAAATAGCTGGCGAGTCCCAGATCAAGGTTGAGATCGGCGGTGTAGGAGCCTTCGATGATGTCGACTCGACCGCCAAGTACGAAGCGGTCCGCTTGTGATCGCAAGTTGATGTCTGCGTTTGAGACAGTCTTCAGATTCCGCGGATAGTCCAGATACACGTCTTTTGCCTGCAATCTGAGATCAATGTTCGAGGGTTCGCCATTCGCGTACGCGAGGCCGCCGCTTCCGGTGAGCGTCCCCCCGTTGAGCGTGCCGGTGAGGCGGGCGATGTTGAGCGCGTTTCCATTGACATCGACGCGAAGGTTGATATTGTCGGCTTGGATGCGCGGCGACGGTAAGTTGAATTCGCCTTGCTTCATCTCGGCGAAACCGTTCGCCTGAGGGTTGGATGCCGTGCCTTTGATGGCGAGTTGAACGGTGGTGGCGCCCCCCGCGCGCACGCTCTTGGTGAACGCGGCGAGAAGCCCCGCATCCAGGCTCCCGTTGACGCGAAGGTCGAGCGGCCGCGGATCATTCAAGCCAGCCGTACCGCTTAGTTCCACCGTGGTATCCGGGCCGGTCAATTTGAACTGATCGATCTTCGCTACCGCATTTCGGATAGTGACGGTGGAGGCGCCTTGCTGTTCGATCGGAATTTTGTCGAGGTTGACGCGAAACTCATCGAAGGTGAGCTTCGCGGTGAGGGCGTCCAGTTCCGGCTTCGTTGCTTCCACGTCGATGTGTAGCGAGATGGTGCCGGCGATGCTCTCCGGCATTCCTTTGATTGAGGCGAGCTGCAGGCCTTTAGCAGCGGCGGTGAACCTGGCGGGCCCGGCCTTGCGGGGAAACTCAATCGGAAGATCGGCGGGCAGCAGACCGAGCGGGATCTCACCGCTGGCGGAGATTGCCGCGGATGCCCATTGGGCAGTGAGGCTATGGATGGTCAATGCGCCGTCGCGAATTTCCATGGACGCATTGGCGGCGGATACCATGGGCAGATCGGGGGATGAAAAGGCACCGTCCTTCAGGATGATTGTGGCGGTGGGATCAATGCGCTTGAGGCTGCCGTGGAACGTGCCGTCGAGGGTAACTGAACCCTGCGCTTCGATCGGCGTACCGGGCTTCGGAGCCAGTCTGGCGAGGCCCGCGAGGTCGAATGTTCCCTGTAGGCGGAGGTCGCCCGCCGGTGCCGTTGGTTCCACCGGAATCGTCCCCTGCAGGCTGACGCGAGAGTCCGCGGCGAGGAGAGTCGCACGCTGCACGTTCAGCAAGCCATTAGCGAGGCTGGCATCGAGAGGGCCTTCGGTTCGGATGGGCTGACCATTCCAGGTAAGCGACAACTGATCTACGTGCGCTTTCGCCGAACCTTTCTCCCAATTTGTGATGTCCCCATTGCCCTCGACGGTTGCGGTAACGGCGCCCGTGAGGGGTTGCGGAGACTGGAAGGGAAGCGAGGCCAAGTCGGTGTTCTTCGCAGTGACCTGGAACCGGGCGGGATATGGATCGTTAATTCCGATGACGGCGGTAGCGGTCAAATTGAACTTCGGTGCAGCGATTTCAACGTTCGCCTGCTTGGCGGCCACATTCACGCTGGCGGCGACGGCGCCGAGATCGTTGTCTTTTGCTTGGAGCTTTTCGGCTTGGAGCTTGAGCGTCAGTTGCGGGTCGTCCACCGTTCCTTCGCCCTTCGCGGTAAGGCTCAGCACGCCGCGCACCGGGGACGAATTGGTGGTAATCTCCAGTTCCTTCCCATCAGCGTCGATGCGATAGCCCTTTGTGCTCAGATCGTAGGAACCCGTAGCGGTGAGGGTCTGGCCGGGGGCTTTGTCGAGCCTCAATTGCGTGACATTGAGTGCGTTATTGGCAAATTGCGCTTCGGCGGCTAGGCGGCCGAGCGGCTCGTTATAGGCAGACAGATCCGAGGCGGCTAGACTGATTTGGGCCTGCGGTTTCTTGGCTGTCCCGGTCACAATCGCTGAGAAGCTTACCTGGCCACTCGCCGGGATGTCTTTCCGATCAAGTGCTGCGAGGATCGCGGCGATGGATGCGTTTTCAGATTCCGCGGTAAGGTTCAGCACCGGACTGGCGCCCTTCAGCCCAACGGTTCCGTTCGCCGTCAGCGATTGATCGTTCCAGCGGACTTGCGCTGATTGGATTGCAAGCCGTTGCGGGTTGTATGTGGCCTCTGCCGTTACAGCGACGTCTCGGATCTGCCCGACGATTAGATTTGATCCGGTAAGCGAGGCAGCCACTTTTGGCTGTGAGAGCGTGCCGCCGAGCGTGGCATGGACGCTTGCCGGACCGGCTACATTTGTCCCCGCTAGAGTGCCTGCGGTCTTGCCCAGAAAACTTTCCAGTCCCGCGACAAATGTTTGCAGGTTCGAGGTGTTCCCGGTGAGTTCGCCGCCAAGCGTCTTGCCCTGGTTGAGCGTGACGCGGCCCTTTGCGGATGTGCCAAGGCTCTCAAGACCTGCGATGTTCACGGTAATGTTTTGATCGCGGCTGTTCACCGTAAGAGAGCCGGCCACTGGCATTGTGTCCTTCGCTGGGATCGAACGGGTGGCCGTCAGCTTGATGGCCGCGTCCCCATTCGCCTTCTCATAGGCGAGACCTTGCCAGCGGGCCTTCACGGTTCCGTTCGCCCGGCTTGCAATTCGAAATGGCAGCTTGAGGGTGCGGCTGAAACTTTCCAAATTCAGCGATTGGATGGTTGCGTTCAAATCGCTGGTGCCCGCCTTCACTGTGAGAGCTACGTTCGCGTCCGCCTGCACCGTGCCATTTTCCGAGCGCAGCGTGAGCGAATTGATTCGGATGCGTTCTTGCCCGGAGTTGTAATTCGCATTCGCGTCCAAGGCGATCCGCTGGTATCCTTCAATCGATAAATTGGTCCCGCTGATATTGGCCGTGAGCGCCAGTTGCGCCAGCGGACCGTTTGCGGCCAACTGCACTTTCACATCACCGTCTACACGCTGCTTGACGCCGGCAAACTGAATCAGCGAACCGAGATTCAGGTTCGTATCCGCGCGGAGATCGAAGCGCGGATCATTAAAATTATTGATGACGCCGGACGAGGCCAAGGTGGACTTGCCGGTAACCAGCTTCACGGTCTTGATGTCGAGCAGCGTGTCTCTCAACGTTGCATCGAGTGAGAGTTCGTTGATGGGGAGTGCGCGGTCTTCAAAACCGAGGCGTCCGGGTTTGCCGGTCTGAAACTGAATGTGGTGCGTGGATGTTGCGGCATCGCCGTCGATAGCCAGCGCCCAGAGGGGCAGGGTCGCGTCAATGTGCTGGCGGCGGTCTTCCGCATGAAATGCGCCGCCAGTGGACCGGAGGTGCTGAAGGATCAGCGTCGTTTTAGCCGTGCTCTTGCTAGGGGGGATTTTTGGAATGTTATCGCGGCCCGATGAATCGATCAGGATGTGAAGATTCGGGTTCTCGATCTTCGCATCGGTGATGATGTACGAACCCCTCAGTAACTGTCGAATATCGATGGTTGCGTTGACTACCGCGATCTGGGCAATCGGTGGCAGGTCTGGGGCGGACTGCGATTTGATCACCACGTTGTGAAGCGTTGCCGAGCCGGTGAGCAGGTTATAGTCGAGTCCGCTGGAATCGAGTGTGATGCCCTGTTGCCGGATGAGTTCTTGAACCTGGCGCAACGCTAACCGACGGGCGGGCGGCGTGTGAATTACCGACAGCGCGATGGCGATCAGCACAACGACTCCTACGGGAATGCCGATTGCAAGACGCCGGAAGTTTGGTGATACGGCCAATGTTCAGTGACCGGCTACCGTACCGACTTCAAAAAGGATTTGACGCGCTTCGATTCTGGCGAATCCGGCAGCTGCTTCAAGAATATTTCGAAGTGGTTCACCATTTTGTCGGGACGCTTTACGCCGCTGTAGGCGAGGCCGAGATAGTAGTGGGCATACGCGTTGTTCGGGTCGCGTTCCAATGCGGTTTCCAGATCCGGAATGGCGGATTCGTAATTCTTGCGGTAGGTGTTGAGGATGCCGCGGTAGTAGGGCAGCTCGCTGGATTCGCCATCGATAGCGGCTGCTTCGTCAATGGCCGATTGCCCCTGATCGTACTTTTTCTGTTCGATGAGTGAGCCGGCCAAGGCCAATTGGATGGGCGCCGATTTCGGGTCGAGTTCGGAGGCCTTTCGGAGGAACTGTTCCGCCTCGGACGCTTTGCCCTCTCTCGTGAGGGCTAGTCCGAGATACTGGAGGGCTTTGAAATTCTCGGGTTCATTTTCAACAGTTTGGCGGAGCGCTTTGTCGGCAGCGGCGTACTTTCTGGACTCATACAGCTCTACGCCCTTGTCGAGATTCTGGGTGAATGCCGGAAGAGCGGCGGCGAGTAACGTGAACACGGAAATCGGCAATGTTTTCATTCTGAAAGTCCTCCCGTTGAGTGGACGGCAAATCTAGCCAACTTGTTTCGTTTCCGTTCGGCACGTCCTTGAGCCGTTTGTGGCATAGCGAAGTTTGGGTTCCGTGGTACAAAAAACGGACGGCCCCATCTGCAGAGAATTGGTGGCAATCGCAGCGACCGCCGGTTCGGCAGCGTAACATGCAATTCCAGAATAAAGTTGTGGCAAGAGCCAATGAGTCCTGTCGGATTACCGCTTGACCGCAACAACAACATAGGGAGCTTCCACTTCAAGATCCGGATACATGCGACCCGCTCCCTTTTTATCCACGGTCTCAACAAAATACATGAGATCCCACTTCGGGTCTACGAATGAAGCTGGAATCCGGCCCACGTAAAGACCGTTCTTAGCACCGAGAGACATTTCCGCCGTTTGATAATCTTCGAACTGGGTCACGTGGCGGTATCGGAGACGAATCCACTTGACTCCTTCCGGAGCATCCACTCGCGCGGAAACAATGAAGTCACGCCCCGGCTCAGCCATGCCGGCAGACGCCAGTTGGACTTTGGGCGGCCGCAACACCCCGGAGAAGAGTGCTTGGTGCGCTCCCTCCTTCCCTTTGGCCTTCGTCCGCTCCGCCAAAAGCTGCTCAAAGTCCCGACCCAGCAACGAGTATTCTTCCTTCCAATGGCGGCTAAAACCCACTGCGTGGACCCCGAAGGCCAAATTTTGACTGTACACGTCTCCGGCGGCGTCAACCATCTGTTTCCAGGACTTGAGGGCATGACGCTCCGCGGCAATTGCATCGTCAAATCCGGCCAGGTTGCGGGTCTGTTTGTATAGGTTGTACTCGACACCCGCGAGAAGCCGCCAGGAGTGAAATCGCGACAACCCCGCAAGAATTTTCAAATCGGTCACCGTGGACCGGAACTCGTTCTTCGCGCGGCTGCCAATCTTCTTCTCAGCCTGCGCGACCTGATCCAGGATCGCGTCTGCTGTTGCCGCAAACCACCGGCTTGTCTCTTCCGGCCGCCGCATCGCGGTGTCCGTGCCCGAAACGATACTCTTGGCCTCGTCGCGGACATTCATGAACTGCTGGATGTCGCTGCCATCTTCGTCCGCGTATTGCATCAGGCTTCCCTGCCGGCTCATCTCGGCCCAACCCCGAGTAGTCGGAAAGTTTTGATAGCGGTAGCTGGCCGCCACGATGCGGGGCAGCACGTTGCTGGCAAGATGAAGACCCTTCATTACGTTAGGGCCAGCCTGCGGCCCGAAGCGGTTGTCAAACTCGCGGGTCCAAACATCGGGGTCTGCTTTCGGGTTATAGGTCAACCGTCCCCAAACACGATAGAAGTGCCAGTAGCGCTCGAATTCGTAGTCGTAATAGCGATACTTGGGATTCAGAATCTCCAGCGGTTGCTCATCCTGCGGTTCGCCCAACATCTTGGTGGCGAGCATCTCGTTCACCTCGAAGCTGTTGCCATCGTATAGCTTTGCGCTTAACGCGAAGCGCCGCACGTATCCAGGATCGCCCCAGAGAAGCAGGCGGCTGGTGCCCCCGTTCCAAAGCTGCCAGTGAACGCGATAACGCTGCGGATAGCGCAGCAGATCGGCATAACCGTGGCGGCGATCATGCTGGTTTTGTATGTTGACGTGAGTTGGATGGAACGGCATTCCCATTTGCTCCATCCAGTACTTGGTTGAGATGTTGGCTTTTAGCCCCAGAGCCATGGCGTCATCGATCACTGCATCCGGCAGTTCCTTCGCGCGAAGGTCGAGTCGCAGATCCGGCTTCTGCTGCTTGATCGAGGAGAATACATCGTGCCAAAACGACTGCATCTCGTCATGCTTCAAGCCCGATTCGTCATGCATGCGGAACTGGATCGCATCAACTTCCGGGAATACCTCCAGAAAGCGGTGCAGCGATGCCTTGGTATAGGCGGCTAAGTTCCCGGCATTGACACCCCAGACCAATCCGGGCACTCGTTTTCCGGCGTTCTCCGATGCGCCCGGAATGCCGCCTCCCTGCACGCCGCCGCGGTAGATGTGGTCCCAAATGCCGGCGGTGACATCCACACCCCGTTCGTGTGCAATGCGGATCAGCGCCTTGAAGGCGAAAGTGTTTTTAGCTTGCTGCTCGGCTGTGATCCCGACCATCTCCACATCTGAAAAACCAGGTGTATTGAAGAAGAAAGGATAAAGCGGCGCCATGAAGCCGCCATTTTCGTAGCCGAAGATCACTACGAAGCTGTTGATCCGGCTCGCCGCCAGCATGTCGAAATAGCGCGTCCAATAACGCTCGTCATAAAGGCGTTCCTGAAAGTAGGCTCGCTGCATGGTGTACGTCGAAATACCGCGTTCCACCAGGAAGGGTGACTCGGACGTCTCCCGAACATATTGGAATGGATCCGCGCCGGAGCTTGCGGAAATCTTCTCGGCCGCATCGAGCGCTGCATACATTAATCCACGGGCATCTCCCCCGGCCAGGACCACGGCTGGCTTATTCCTGATGCGGCCGCGAAGGATGTCGAGGGACTCTGGAGTTTTCGGCAGAGTGACACCTGATCCCCTGATGGTTCGCGCTGCCGTCACGGCAGAATCGCCACCTGCAAAAATCAGGTAGTCGGCGCTTTCCGGGCCGCCAACAACGGTCAAACCCTTAGCCCGAATCGCATTTTCAAGAGCGGTTACGCCATGCCGCGCCGGCGCAGCAAGATTGCTGTCCGCTATGACCGCCACTTTCTGCGCCGCCGAAGCGTCTAACCCGATAAGGCACAATGCCGCTACGCCGATTGTTTTGTATAAGCGCATTGATACACTCCCGTTCCTAATTTTTCAGTATTGCAGCGAACCCTCATCCGGAATACGAACGCGGTAGATCGAAGTCCGCGCTGTCACATATAGTGTGCGCAGGTCCGCGTCTCCAAAGGCGCAGTTGGCCGGGGTTTCTGGAAACTCAATCATCCGCACAAATTTTCCGGAAGCCGTATAGACGCAGATCCCACGGCACGAGATATACAAATTACCGTTGGCAGCGACACGAAGTCCGTCAGGCGAACCATCAACCCCCGAAATGAAAACCCGTTCCCTGGACGCATTGCCATCACCGTCCAGGTCATAAGCGAGTATCTTCTTCTCCTCGGAATCGGCGACATAAAGAGTTCGTCCGTCCGGCGTAAGCGCAACCCCATTAGGCCGCGCCATCTTTCCGGTTATCAGCGAAAGCTTGCCGGACGGCGTCACGTGATACAGGCCATTGAAGCCAAGCTCCTGGGGCTCCAGCACCGCTTTCGAAGCCGGGTCCGAAAAGTAAATCTGGCCATCTCGCCTCACCACCACGTCATTCGGCGAGTTGAGACGCTTTCCCTTCCATTCCGCCGCAATCACGGTAAGACCGCCGTCCTTGTCCATTCGCGCTACGCGCCGTCCGTCGCGCTCAGCGCTATACAAACGGCCTTGCACGTCCATGGAATTGCCGTTCGCCGAGTTCGAATAATTGCGATAAATCTCCGCCCGGTTGGCGCCGATTGATTTCATGATGCGGGAGTTGTAGATGTCGCTGAATATCAGAAACCCCTGTTTGGACCAGACCGGTCCTTCGACAAATCCGAAATCACCGGCAACTTTTTCTACACCTGAAAAGCCAGCCGAAAACGCGGGTGGAGGACCATCCGCCTGCAACTCAATACGCCATTTCCAGGCATCTCCCGCGGCTAACTTAACCAATCCCCGGCCGAGGTTCAACGAATTCTGTATCCCAAACCAAGGCTCGGGGCTAAAGTAACCCACCTTGGGTCCGCCAAAGATGTTGAACCTGACAAGCGGTTCGGCCACAGTCGAGCTTGCCTGTTGCGTGATGCGCAGCGAGATACCCTGCGGATCAACCAGCCGGGCGTACGGTTGGCTGCGATAACCGGCGAGCGGCATTGCGGCGAGGGCGTCAAAATCACCTAATCGCGTGGGAGTGTCGAACGAACGCGGCTTCTGCTCCCCACTCAGCACGCCGCGCGAGTTCCGCAACAGTTGAATGGTACTGGGCGTTTCAAAGGTCATCTCTGCCGGGTTGGTGCCCTTTACAAAGGGAATATTAAAGGCGATGTGGTTGCCGATCGAGAAAATCATCGGCTCGGCATTCGACCGGTCCGAGGCGACTGTGTAGTTAATGGTCAGATGCCCACCGGAAAGCTCGTAGCTGGCGTCTAACAGAAACGCAAACGGGTACAGTGGCTGCGTGCGTGCGGAGTCCCGCAATTCGACAATCACTCGCGCGCCGCTATTGTCCGCCGATCTTTTAACTTCGCTCCACGGCAGACTGCGGGCGAAGCCATGACACGGCATTGAGTAGTTCTTGCCGGCCACCTGATAAGTACCTTCGCCGCAACTTGTTTCAGGAATTGTTCCCACCGGATACTGTGCGCCGACAGCCGGCCACAGCAGCGGTGCTTTGCCCTTGAACCCCGGACCCGGCGAATAGTCCCGGGCGTGATACAACAATTCGATCCATTGACCTCTTAACTTCACGCGATAGCTGCTGAGTTCTCCTCCCTCGGAAGGAGTTACCGCGGCTTCAACACCCGCAACGTTATCCCGCAGAACCACGACGCGTGGCGACCCTGGGCCGGCGGCACTTTCATCCGATACGCTGTAGCGGCTCTGGGCGATGGCGGGAAGGGTTGTAAAAGCGATAGCAACCAGAAACCTTTTGGCGTTCACTTAGTCGCATCCTTTTTGGGCTCGAGCAGACCGAAACTGATAACATCGGAAGCGGATGTCAGTGCTATATGCTGCTTTCCGCGAACCGAGTAGGTCATCGGTTGCGAGGTAATCGCCTGCCCCGTGTTGAAATGCCAGACGGTCTTGCCGCTCTTGGCATCCAGGGCGACGAACTGCCCGTTTACTTCCCCGGAGAAAATCAGGCCACCTGCTGTGGAGAGCAATCCGCCGCCGAAACTGGTAGAGCCGATCCGCTCGGATTCCCAATTCAACTTGCCTGTGGTAAGGTCAAGCGCGCGGACGTACACTTTCCAGGATTCGTCCTTCATGTTGACATCGCCAGTCGCGCGAAATTGAAAGCCCCCCGGGCGGAATGTCTCGGTTGATTTGTTGGCCATCCCGCAGCCTTCCTGCGCCACTACATAAAACAGGCCCGTTTCCGGATTATATGCGGGCGACTGCCAGTTCGCCGCTCCACTCGCTGCCGGACACACTTTAGTTCCTTTCAAGCTCGGCTCGATACCCGGCACTCGAATCGGCCGACCCTCGGCAGTAAGGCCAGTGGCCCAGTTTAGTTGATGCACGAAGGGCGTGCCCATGAGGAACTGGCCGGTGACGCGGTCCAGCAGGTAGTAAAAACCGTTCCGGTCGGCGTGCGCCATCAGCTTCCGCATTTTGCCCTGATACGGGGCATCCACCAGGACGGGAATTTCAACTGCGTCCCAATCCATCGTGTCGTGTGGCGTAAACTGAAAATGCCACTTCAGCTTTCCAGTATCTAGATCCAGGGCAACCACGCATTCCGTGTATAGATTGTCGCCCTTTCGCGCATCGCCGTTGAAATCCGGCGCCGGATTGCCGATGCCCCAATAAAGCAGGTTCAATTCGGGATCATAGCTGCCGGTAAGCCACGTATCGCCGCCACCGGTTTTCCAAGAATCACCGGCCCACGTCTCCGATCCGGGTTGGCCCGGCCTTGGAATAGGATCAAATCGCCACAGACGTTCGCCCGTTGTGGCATCGTACGCATCTAAAAACCCATTAAGACCGTGGTCGCTGGGCGCAATGCCGGCAATCACTTTGCCTTTCACCACCATCGGTGCGGCGGGCGACCAGTAGCCGTCGCTGGCTTCGGCTAACTTCGTTTCCCAGATCACGTTGCCGCTCGCCGCGCCGAGCGCGATAAGGTAAGCGTCGGGAGTGGTGAAGTAGACTTTGTCGCCCCAGACCGCGACACCCCGGTTGGGGCCTTTCTGCCGCGCCGGAACCCGATGATATTCCCAGATCTGCCTTCCGCTGCGGGCGTCCAGCGCGTACACCTCATTCGGCTGGGTCACGTACATCACTCCGTCCACCACAATCGGTACGCTCTCCAGGTGCGTGGCGCCGGGCACGTGGAAAATCCACTTTGGCACCATAGCATCCACTGTTGTCACGTTGATCTGATTCAGCGGACTATGCCGGCGGCTGTCGTAACTGCCGTTGTAATGAAGCCAGTTGGCAGAGCTCGCCTCTCGCAATTGGCGATCCGTCACCTCCGAGCCAAGCAACAATCCGCACCAAGCCAGGCAACCCAGTTTATTGATCATCATCGTCCGATCTCGTTCTCTCCTTGCTGTTCCATCTTGATCTTGGTGCGGGCTTGCCTGCTCAACATCGCCATCAGGTCGCGAAACTGGCTGCTGCTCAGAACCTTGTCGTAGTCATGAGGCATCAACGACTGTTTGCTGTAGGCGATCGATCGCAGTTCCTGCTTGTCAAACAGGTGCAGCGTGTTCTTTTCATCCAGGATCTGAATGGAAAATGAGTCATCGTTCCTGGCCACTCCCTGCACCACATCGCCCGTTAGAGTCGTCACCATCACCGGCCGGTAGCCTGCCGGAATTGGGCCCGCCTTGGTCAACGCATCCTGCAGCCTTTCTAAAGTTACTTGTGCCCCAATGCTCGACAGATCGGGGCCAATCGTGCCCCCTTGGCCTCGAATCATGTGGCAGCGGGCGCACCCGCCCAACCCGGTAAATACCAGCATTCCGTTCCCGGAATCGCCGGAACCGGCATTGTCGGACGCGGTGCCCCGTATATTGCGGATGAAGGCCACAATTCTCCAGACCTCGAGATCCGTCAACCCTGACGCCGGCATGGCCGTACCGGGAATTCCATTCTTGACTGAGTCGAATATGGCCGCCTCGCTGAGCCGGAAATAGCGCCGGTTTGCATTCAACGACGGTGCGCGGTCCCCCTCCGTGCCGTCCCTCCCATGACACATGGTGCAAGTCTTGTTGTAGAGTGTGCGCCCCGCCGCAACCACCTCGGGCCTATCGCGCAGCGGATTTTTCGGCTTAACGATTTGGGCGGGAATCCCGAACGCCGCTACGGCGAGCAACGCAAGAGCGCGGATTGCGATGTTGTTGAACAAAGCCATATCAGAAGAAGACTATACCTGTCGCCGGACGGTTGTCAATAAAGCTCGACAGCATTATAGTTGCTCAGCCGGGGTTGACATCGGCCCAGCAAATACAATACAGTCAACGTCCGTGAGCAAGCCGGAAATGAAAACTTTTCTCTCGTACCTTAGCATCGTTCTTCTGACCGTTGTGCATTGCGCCGGCCAAGTTACCACTGCAACCTTTTATGGCATCGTGACGGATTCCAGCGGCGCCCGGATTCCTGCCGCAACAGTGTCATTCGTTCACGAACAGACCGGAGCCGTTACCAAGAGAGCTGCCGACCTCTCCGGAGAATTTGCCTTCGACTTCTTACGCGTCGGTACTTACACTATCCGCATTGAGGCCCCGGGGTTCAAGACGTATGCTGCGACTGATACCGAATTGACATCGGCGCAAACCGTGCGTCGAACTTTCGCCCTGACCGTGGGTGCGGTCGGCGAAACGGTTACCGTCGAGAGCCGGGCACCGCTGGTGAATGCGGTAAACGCGGAGCAGCGCGAGAGCATGACCAGCGCGCAGGTCTCAGGGCTTCCGCTCGCGCGGCGAAATTACACGAATTTGTTAAGCCTCGGTACCGGCGTCACCGTCAGTAACTCGGGTGGCGGACCGGGCCATGGCAATCGCGACGGTGGAGTTCGGTTGAACGGTCTTGGGCGCTCCGGAACTACTTTCACGGTTGACGGCACGGATGCGAATGCCAATTCCGAGGGCCGGGCTGGAGCGCTCTTCACGAACTTCAACTACATCGACATGATCAGTATTGAGGCCATCCAGGAAGTTCAGGTAGTGAAAGGCATCATCCCTGCCGAATACAGCAGCGCTCTGGCGGGCAATGTAAACCTCATCACCAAGTCGGGCACTAACGCCTTCCACGGTTCAGTGTTTGAGAATTTCCAGAGTCGAACTTTAAACGCACGAAATCAATATTTGCTTAAAAAAGCGCCGCTTACTTACAACCAGTATGGCGGGTCTGCCGGCGGCATGATTGTCCGCGACCGTGTATTCTTCTTCAGCACCTACGAGGGGTATCAGGAAGTAAGTTCGCCGCCCGTCAGCGGCAACTCTCCGACGCCGAAACTACGGGAAGAAATGATCCGTGCGAACCCGGCGTACAAGCAGCCACTGGACACGATTCCGCTGCCAAATCAGGCGTATTCCCCCACCGCCGACATCGGTTTTTATCAGGATTCACGGACCGCGCGCGCACACGACAATCATGTTGTCGCGAAAGGCGATTTCCGCCTGACAACCTTCAGCAATCTTGCGCTCACCTGGACTCACGGCCGCCCTTACCGGAACGAGCCAATGTACTATATCGGAAACGACACTGAGTTCCACGGATTTCAGGAACGCGGCACTGCCAGTTTCGTCACCGGTGGACCATCCTGGACATCGGAGTCCCGCTTTGGTTACAACCTCCAAGATCTGGAGACGTTCGACGGATTTCTTGGCCAGAAGGGTCCCGGTGTTGAGAAAAGCCAGTTCGGGCTCCGTATTCCCGCCATCTCCAGCAGCCTTGGCTTTACAACCGCGTCCAGCCAAATCTGGTCGCAGTACGGTCCCAGTTGGACTATGGACCAGAAGTATTCCCGCCACTTAGGTAAACACTCGCTGAAGTTTGGGGGGAATTTTATCCACCGCACCGGCGGCCGGGTTAAGGTCGCCAATCCAACGATTTCGTATATCGGAAAGCCGGACTTGCTCGCCGACATTCCATCGACAATCAACGTGACGTTCGGCCCGAATTTCTATAACGGCAACAGCTACGATTCGGGGATGTTCGTACAGGATGACTGGCGGATCACACCCAAGCTGGTGATCAACCTGGGCGCGCGCTATGACTTTTACTCGCACGTAGTCGCTCGCCCAATGAACGCCAATGCGCCTGCCCAGTTTAATAACTTAAATGGCCTGCTTGATAACCAGTTTCATTTTGGCCCGTTCCGCGATCCTGAGAATCCGTACGAAAGCGATCGCGGGGTTAACATTGGCCCTCGCATTGGATTCAGCTACAATCCGGACGGTAAGAGCAGGACCGTTATCCGCGGCGGCTTCGGTATACTCTTCAGCCCGCAAATGCAGGGCTTGGTAAAGCAGTCCGTAGCCACCAAGACAGTTCCGTTCCGCACGATCTTAAGTAAGCAAGAGTCTGCCAATGCGAATTTTCACTTCCCCACTTACAACGACGATGCTCGAGCAGTGGTGGAGGCGGAGACGGTTCGCACCGGACGGGTCAGCGTGTTCGCCGCCTTCGATCCTCACTTACAGAATCCGTACTCGATGAACCTGTACTTTGGAATCCAACACGAACTCAGCTCGTCGGTCGCGTTAGAGACGGCGTTCGTCGGCAATCGTGGTGTTAAATTCCCGCTGCATCGGGTGTTCAACGCCGTTGATCGCACTACGGGACTCCGGCCGAATCCTAATCTCAACGACGGTTACTATATCGACAACACGCAGAATACTGTATACGCTTCGTGGCAATCGTCATTGCGCAAGCGGTACTCGCGTAACGTTGTCGGTGCAGTTCACTACACATACGGGAAGGCTTTGTCGACAGCCGGAGGCGACATCGGAGCGTACTACCAGGGTGATCAGGATGTGCGCACACAGGACTTCTTCAATCCGCGAGCGGACCGGGGTCCGTCGTCGGGTGACATAACCCATTACTTTTCGGCGGATGCCGTTTACGACCTTCCGCGATTTGCAAACCTGTCGAACAGCTTTTTGCGCCAAACGGCGGGCGGGTGGCAGGCCACAGGCATTTTCCGCGTCAGCACCGGGGAACCGATAACGGTGAGTCAGAGTTCCGCACTGCAGGGCAGCCGGCCTGATTATATTGGCGGCGATGCCGTTAACGGCGACTACCGATCTACGCTTGTCTACCTGAATCGAGCGGCGTTCGCTCCAGTTCCCATCGGGGCAGCGTCCGGGGCAACCCTTCGCCCAGGAAGCTCAGGCAATGGCGA
Organism: Acidobacteriaceae bacterium; assembly: GCA_025360145.1. Lineage (GTDB taxonomy): Bacteria > Acidobacteriota > Terriglobia > Bryobacterales > Bryobacteraceae > JANXXV01. Next base: position 7,199 of record JANYCV010000630.1, on the reverse strand, counting down.
GTACCGCGGCCCCGGGCAGTGGCGCATCGATTTCAGCCTAGGTAAAAACTTTGCGGTGACTGAGCGGACGCAGCTTCAGATTCGCTTTGACTCATTCAATGTGACAAACCATACCAATTACGTGGGACTTTCCAGTAACATCAATGCGGCGAACTTTGGCCGGCTGACCAGCAGTCGCGGCGCGAGGGTCATACAGCTAAACGCGCACCTGCGATTCTGATCGTCCCATCGCAGTCCCTCGATAATGCGGTAAGATTGGGTCCATGAATTATTACGCAGCAAAGGAATTAGCAGCGAGCTTTCGCACAGTGCGGAAGAATACGATCACGATCGCCGAGGAAATCGGTGAGGAGCACTACGGCTTCCAGGCAGCTCCCGACGCTCGGACCGTAGCTCAGATACTAACCCATATCGCTCTCGGTCCCAGACTGGCTCAGCAGATCCATGGAACCGAGCACCTGTCGACGCTGGAGGGCTTCGATTTCATGGGTTTCTTCGGCAAGTTGATGGCGGAAGAGCAGACGCCGCGAGGGAAGAAGGAGATCATCGCCATGCTCGTTGAGGGCGGAGATGTCTTCGCGGGCTGGCTTGAATGCCTGACGGACGAGCTGCTGGGCGAAGCAGTAAGTTTTCCCGCCGGTATGATTCCGCCCGCCAAGTCGCGGTTTGAGATGATTCTCGGTGTGAAAGAGCACGAAATGCATCATCGCGCGCAGTTGATGATGATGGAGCGTATGGTTGGCGTGGTGCCGCATCTGACACGCGCGATGAACGCTCGGATTGCAGAAATGCAGGTCGCGGCGGCAGCCAAAGCTTCCGCCTGATTGCCGTATCTGTAGTGAACATTTCAGGAACGGACCAGGAGCCTTGCCGGAGATAGATTTCGTCGAGCCTAGAATCGACAACTTACAGACAAGTCGCGGATGTAAAGTCGTTGTAAGTGATTAATTCTAGGTAGTGCATATTCTGTCTCCGACAGACTGCTAGCCGACGGCAAACCGGAGCAGAGTCTCTGTTTTATCGAGCGCGTTTAGATCGCCGGCGCGCGGGAGTGGAATCGATCTGGACAGTGGACAACGAATCAGGCAGGCTTCAGTGAACCTAAATACGGCAGTTCACCAGCCATAAACTGCGTAACCCACTCATCGCCAAGCTATTGCGCTGAAGGGGGGGCACCCGAAAGGTGGAGCGCTGAGCAGTTCGAACCCCTGCCGATTCAATTGCTTGCCGGGTCGGGCTATGAGCAACTGCCAGATTTAGGTTTAACTGGCAGTTGCGTCTTGCACCAAGTCCTCAAGGCCATCGCGTTCAGCTTAGCCTCCAGCTCAGGTGCGAAATGTACTGTCATGCGGCAAGTCTAAGCGCGTCCTTGCGATCCTGTCAACGCTGATTCTAGCTCTGGCTAGCCGGGTCGATCACCATCACGAACCCGTCGCCGCTTCCCACGGCGCTCGGCGTCGCCGGCTGATACGCCCCGTCGGTGACCTTCAGATTGCGTTCGCGCGTAAACCCGCCGACAAAAATACGTCCGTCACTCGTTGCCGCCACGCCGTAACCAATGGTGATATTGTCGCCGCCAATATAGGTGGAATAAACCAGCCCGGGAGCACCGGCAATCGCCGGATCGATCTTCACCACAAACGCATTGCAGCCGTTTCCATAAAGCGGCTGAATTGAGTTCGCGGTCGTGGGGAAATTTGAAGAGTAAGTATACCCGGTTACGTAAATCTTCCCCGTGGCATCGCCGGTGATGTCATACCCGGCTTCTCCATCGGCGCCACCCAGGTAGGTGGAATACTGCAAGCTGTTCTTAAAGTTGAGCCGCGGATCGAACTTCACCACGAACGCGTTGCCAATTCCACCGTTGGTAGGCTGAAACGCCCCGGAACTCGTCGGAAAGTCCTTCGACAACGTGAAACCCGTCAACAGCAGGCTGCCCGAAGCATCCAATGCCAACTTGCGCGGTTCGTCGTCGCCGCTGCCGCCCAGAAAGGTGGAATAGACCAGCGCCCCGGCTCCCAATTGGAGATCCAGGCCGGCAATGAAAACATCGCCGCCACCCTGATTTGAGCCCTGATACGCATTCCCCACCGTCGGGAATCCGCCGGAACTGGTCCACCCGGTGACGTATACCCGCCCCGTAGAAGCAACAACGATGCCTCGCCCTTCGTCGGTGCGCTCGCCTCCCAGATAAGTGGAATACACCAGCGAGCTGAGATTCAGATCCAGCTTGGTCAGGAACGCGTCGCGACCGCCGCCGGTGACGCTTTGCAGTGCGTTGGTTGATACCGGAAAGTCAGTGGAGTCGGTGCCGCCTGTGACATACACGCCACTGCCATCCACCGCGATCGCGTAGGCGGACTCATTCGCCGTCCCACCCAGGTAGGTCGACGCAAGCAGGCCATCCAGCGACGGATAGATCTTCAGTACAAACGCGTCCTTGGTACCCTTCAGCGCCTGGCTCAAGCCGCTTCCCGCCATCGGAAAATTCGTAGACATTGTGGAACCCGTCAAATAGAGCAGCCCGTCGGTCCCAATGGCCAAGCCAGTGGGAATATCCGTGCCATCGCCTCCAATGTAGGTGAACGCCGTCACCGCGGCCGCACCCTGCCGGGCCGGATTGATCCGCGCCACCCAGATATCCGTCAGCCCGCCCGGCGTTCCCTGGAATGAAGTTTCCGTGCCGGCAATGTCGCCCGAGTACGTGTATCCGGCCACGTAGATGATACCCGAGCGGTCCACGGTCATCGCCGTGATCCCATCGTCGGAGGCTCCGCCCACATAACTCGAATAGACCAGCGGAGGATCGATAATCAGCTCGCGCGACCTGTCGTAGCTTCCAACCTCAAAGCCTGCCGCGTGATGTCCGGCCATCCGGAAACGGCAAGCCACTTCCTGGCGAACGCCGGAAGCGCCAATCTGATACGCAACCGGCTTTTTCTGCGTCAATTCCCGATCCCCGGCACGAACCAGCAGGTCGCCATTCGCCGTCATGCGCACAGCATCGGCGCCGTGAAACTTCATCTGGATCTGCCGCGGGTTTGCCTCCGGCTTCACGATGAAATCGTATTCCAGTTGCCGCCCGGTCCCGTAATAAACCAGATCCACCCCGGAATAGACACCCGCGTAGCGAACCCGTTCATACTGGCTGACGCCGGTCTTCCAGCGGTCCTTCCGATTGCCCGTAAAGTAGGAAGTCTTAGCCGGCAACGCATTTACGCCCTCGACAATAGGTGCAGCGTTCTGTTGCCCCATCGATATAGTCACCGCTTTGCCACCCGAGCCTGATGGCACGAAAACCACATCGCGGCTGGTGAAAAATAGTGAATATCCGTCCGTGCGCGCCGTAAACTTCACGTTGGCGTTGTGCTGGCCCGCGTTAGCCTCGAATCGAACCGGCATACTGCTCAACAACTTACTCAATTCTGGACTGGAGGCGCCAAAGGCGGAGAGGACCGGAAGGAACAGTAACGCGCTAAGCCGTCGATTCACAAGCATAAAGACTCCTGACGTGGTGGTGCGCGGTCGAGTTATCAGACGATTTGTTAAAACTGCGTAAAGGTCCGGAGTCGCCGCTATGGTTTCTTCCAGATTATATCAACCGCCACCAGATCCCCTACAGAATCCTTGCTGGCGTCCACGGTAACCAGGCTTCCGAGCGGAATATCCTGTGCTTTCCCTTCTTTATCATCGACCAGAAATCGCGTCTTCTTCGAGCGGTGGAATGAGACTACCTGATCGTCTGTCGATTCGATGACGATCGCTTTTTTGTCGATTGCCCGCAGTTTGCCTTTGAACCCCGCCACCGCGGTCGCCAGCACATCGGGCGCTTGAGCGCTGCGATTGCCCCTGGCTGCGGGACGGCGTTGGTACTGCGCCTGCAATGGAATGGCAGCGGCAAGAACGACTGTTGCCAGAATCACGGCCAGCGGACGCGGCCAGTTCCCCGGCCTCAGGCGGCCGATCCGCCATCCGATCGTACGAACCAGGGTATTCAACCACGGATTCATCGCGATAAACAATCCCGCCGAAACAACGGACGACCAAGATAGATGCATTCCATTCACGAAAACAAGACGATGCCCGGGCCCGTTTAGGATACAGGGGATGCCGGACATTCCTGTAAATGTTTGTATCGGCTGGTCACGCTCACTGTTTCCGGGTACGTGCCGATAAGCCCTTGTAGTAAGGAGCCTTGCATACATCCGATATGCTGAAGCGCTGGTCGTCGTCCAAAATCGGTTTGCTGACAGTCGCGACGGTCTCGGTCGCTGCGGTTTTCGTGATGACGTATTCCCTTCCGTCGCGCCCGGAAAACCGGGTGTATCGGATCGGCGTGGACAACGGCCCTCCGCTCACGGAAATTCAAGAAGACGGCAAGCCGATCGGACTCGCCGTTGAGTTAATTAACGAGGCGGCAAGGCGGCGTCACATCGTGCTGGAATGGATTCCCATAGATATTCAAGCGGATCGGGCATTGAGTTCGGGCTTGGTCGATCTCTGGCCTGTCGTTGGCATCACCGAGCAGCGGCGTCGCAAGTTCCACCTCACTGAGCCGTGGTTTTTCAATACATTCTGCGTCATCGAAAAGCAGCAAGGCACGGATCGAATGCGGGGGAATCTCATTAACAAAAAGGTGGCCTTCACCGGCTTTCCCCTGGCGACCTTGATTGCCCGGCAGTTTCTCCCCGGCTCGCAGTTGGTCAACATGGGACAGCGGCCCCCCGTGCTTGAGGCCGTGTGTTCCGGTGCGGCAGCGGCCGGCTTTGACGAAGCGTCATACGTTAGCATTCGGATGCTCGATCGGCCACCGGTGTGCCGCGACGTCGCACTAAAAATCAATATGGTCGAAGGGGCCGTGGCGAATGTCGCCATTGCGTCTACTCGCGCTGCGGCACCGGTGGCTGACGCGCTTCGGGAAGAGTTATCAAAGCTTGCTGCCGACGGAACCATGCTGAAAAGCCTCGATCGCTGGAGCTCGTTTTCGGCAAACGAAACGCGTTCCATCCTCGCCATGCAGACCACGGAACAGCGAAGCCGGATTCTGATGTACGGGTTGGGGCTCGCGGTACTCGCCTCACTTTGTCTTCTATGGCAGGTTGGCAGGGTCTCGTCCGCCAGACGGATTGCTGAGCAGGCCAGCTCGGTAAAATCCGAATTTCTGGCGAATATGCGCCACGAGATTCGCACGCCCATGAACGGTGTTCTAGGTCTGCTCGGTCTTGTTCTCGACGGCGAGATTTCGCCGGCAAGCCGGAAAGATCTGGAGGTAGCCCGGCAGTCCGGACAGGATCTCCTCGCGATTTTAAATGATATCCTCGACCTCTCCACCGTCGAAGCCGGCAAATTCCGCGTGGAGAAATCGATCTTCGATCTGCGGACTACGCTAGACGAGCTGGCCGAATTCTTCGGGCCGCGCTGCCGCGAAAAAGGGCTTCAGATTCAGCTCAACTACCAGTCGTCGTTGCCGTGTAGCTACTACGGCGATCAGCGCCGCATCCGGCAGATCGCCACCAACTTCGTAGGAAACGCTTTCAAGTTTACAGACCAGGGATCTATCGTCATCGCCGCTCAGGGGGAACGCAAGCAGGACGGTCAGTTGCTTATTCGCATCTCCGTGGCCGATACCGGCATCGGAATTTCAATGATGGACCAACAGCGGCTCTTTCAGAAATTCACGCAACTGGATAGCTCCGCCAGCCGCAGGCACGGCGGGACAGGCTTGGGCCTCGCCATCTCCCGGCAACTGGCGGAAATGTTGGGCGGCTCGGTCGGGATGGAGAGCCGGCCCGGCGGTTCCACGTTTTGGGTAGAGATTCCCCTGGAGCCCCGCTTGAACCCGGACCAATCCCAACTACAGCCGCCGGGGCCGGCACCTGCCAGAGCGCTCCCCCGCGAGCCATTCGCACGGCGCATTCTGGTGGCGGAAGATAACAAAGTCAACCAGTGCGTGCTCACCCGGTCGCTGCAAAAGCTAGGCTACGAAGTGGACGTCGCCGCCAATGGCCTGGAAGCCATTGAGCGATGGGGATCGGTGGATTACGACGCAATCCTGATGGATTGCCAAATGCCGGAAATGGACGGCTACGAGGCCACGAAAATCATCCGGGAGCGCAAAACGAAGAGAGCCGGGCTTCCCATCATCGCCGTTACCGCCCACGCCATGGCCGGCGACGCAGAACGCTGCATGTCCGCAGGCATGAACGGCTACTTGAGCAAACCGCTGGTGTTGGCAGACCTCGAACGCATATTGAATGAGCACATTCCGAATTCGAGATAATGCAAGGAATGGTCACCCTCTACGCAGGCACACCCGGCTTCGCTTACCCAACCTGGAAACCGCGATTCTAGCGCCGTGTCCACCAATTAGCTGAACAGATCGAATACTGCGGTTCCGCTCAAAACCTGCGTTAAGCCGGGTTGATCGGAGGCTAATAATGCGCGGCGCATAAGTGTCGGCCGCTGAAGAAAACCGAGTGCGGGGATTCTTCGATTCGCTGACCGAGCGCGTGCGCGGCTGTGGACGGGTAGATACAACTTGGCCTGTCCATCTATTTTCTGGACACTCCACCAGCCTCCTGACCTGCCATCGTCGCGCCTGAACTGCGTGGAGGCGAACTACACGTTCCACTACATCCCAGCGCCGGAGATGCTCAGGCGCATCACGCACATTCTCAGGCTGCGCCTAGCCGGGAAACTCGGCCCTCACCTGTTCCAATTGCCGCCGCACCTGACGGTCGATCTCGAAAGGGGTGAACTCGAAACCCCTCGCGGGGATACGCAAGCTTTTTCCGAAGGAGCATTCTTTTCACCTAAACAAAAAACTCCCAATACCCGCAGCGGTCTCAACGGCCGGGGTATCGGGAGTCTAATGATTAACGTGCGCCGGACTTACTTAGGCAGCTTAGTAGCTTGCCGGGCGACCATCTGCCAGCCCTGCGGAGTCTTTTCCCACACGTGCAGAACCTGCATATGCACGATGTTCGTCGAGCTGTGCCACAGGTCGACCTTCCCGTTCACATAGGCCGTGTTTCCGTGGATCCGAACTGTGGTGTCCGGAAGAAATTCGATTTTCTCGACGATCGTCGTGGGGGTGGTGATTGCCTTGATTACGTCGGCCTTGGTCTCGAAACCGCCCGTGGAGTGGATGTAGGTCAAATCGTCGGCCAGCAGCTTCTTCAACACCGCGCCGTCCTTTT
>JANYCV010000620.1 GCA_025360145.1 Acidobacteriaceae bacterium | reverse complement strand
CGCAGTACGACGAGCCGCTGTTTCAGACTGCGGTGGAAGAGCCTGAACCTGTTGCCACTGCAGCCGTTGCGGCCGTCCCTGCGCCGGTTGCCGGGAAGAACGGGATCAGTTTCCATAATTCGGTTGCGGTGCGGGTTGGATTTATGGCGGCCGGGATTATGACGCTGCTGCTGGCGTTTCCGGTTCCCGGCGTTCTGGCGGCCATCTGGCAATTGGTTCTGTTACCCGCAGGTGGTTTTTTCTCGGTCTATCTTTATGGCCGACGCACCGGCGAAGCTATCTCTGTACGGTCGGGCGCTCGCATGGGATGGATCACCGGCGTGTTCTGCTTCGCCATCATGACGGTTTTCTTCACCGTCAGCGTCATTCAAATTGCCACACAGGATGGATTGCCGGCGTTCTTTCGCGAGATGGTGAGCCAGCGCGGCACGCCCGATTTGATGAATCAGTTCAACGAAATTCTCAGCAGTCCCGCAGGCGTGGCGACGCTGCTGTTCGGAATGCTGCTGGTCTTCTTCGTAATGCTTACAGTACTTCCCGTGGTGGGTGGGGCGCTGGGAGCGAAGGTTTTGGAGAAGGAGTAGCGCCCGCTTCCAGCGAAGTCCATTTCACGATGGCCACGCCTGCGAAGATGATGGACATGGCGATGAACTCTCGTTTGCCGAACGGCTCGCAGTAGAACAGCCAGCCGAGGCCCATTGCTACCACGGGGTTCACGTAGTTATAGGTGCTGACAATCGCCACCGGCAGATTTTCAAGCGCGTAGAGAAAAGCGCTGTAGCCCACCACCGATCCGAACACGATCAGGTACGCCATCGCCCAACTGCTGCGCGCATTCCACTGAATGGGATGGCGCGGGAGGAGCAGTGCGGGGATCAGAAACACAAGCCCGGTGGCGAGCTGTTGCACCGCGCCGCTCACGATGGGATGCGCGGTGGTGAGGCTGCGCTTGTGCAGGAGCGAGCCCAGGCACCAGAAGAAACAGCCGAGCTGCAGGACTAGGAATCCGTTGACGAGCGAGCCGCTGAAGGACGTGCTGATCCCATTCGGCGCCACCAGTACCACCACTCCGAGGCAACCAACAACGATGCCGGCAAGTGCGGGAAAGTGGATTTTTTCGCCTCCCGGAAGCGCCGCACCCAGGCCCACCATCCAAAACGGCCCGGTTACCAACAGGAGTGCCGCGAGACCGCTGGGGACGGTCTGTTCGGCCCATACCAGCGATCCATTGCCTCCCCCGAGGATGATCACTCCGAACAGCGCGGTGAGCCACAATTCGCGGCCTTTGGGGATTTTGGCTCCGCTGCATCGCGCGCCAATCAGCATAAGCGTTCCCGAGAGCAGAAAGCGTGCACTGATCAATAAGATAGCCGGGAAGGCTTCGAGCGAGATTCGAATTGCCAGATACGTGGTACCCCAGAAAATATATACAGCGATGAGCGCAAGATAGGCCCGGAATTTCGCTCGTTGGGACATTTTTCAGCGTAGCATCCGTTACACTGTAGGGTTGATCGTCACACTTACAATCAATCCGGCACTGGACCGAAATGTTTCTGCCGACCGCCTGGTGTTTGAAGACCGGGCGTATATCTTGGACACGAGTTTGTCGGCGGGCGGGCGAGGGATTAATGCTTCGCGCGTGATCCATTCCTTCGGCACCAAGACGCTGGCGATCGCGACGTCCGGCGGAGCCACGGGGCATAAGCTTGAAGAACTGCTGAAGACCAGCAACTTTCCCGTTCAGGTTGTCCGGATCTCTCACGATACCCGAACGAACCTGACGATTTCCGATAAGCACGGGTTGACGGTGAAGTTGAACGAGTTCGGTCCGCGAATCGAACCGGAAGAACTGTCGGCGATCACCGCGGCGGTGGAGACTAGCTTGGCGAGTGCGGACTGGCTGATGATTTGCGGCAGTATTCCGCCTGGGGTTCCGTCCGAATTTTATAGCGGACTGATTCGGCTTGCGCATAAACGAAACGTGAAGACGCTGTTGGATACCGACGGCGATGCGCTGTTACACGGGCTGGAGGCGGCGCCCACAATGGTGACGCCGAATCAGCAAGAGGCCGAGCGGCTGCTGAATAAGGTGCTGATCACGCGCACCCATTTCTATGAAGCGGTGGAGCGGATTCATGCGATGGGGGCGGAGTCTGTGATTCTGTCGCTGGGGAGTCGCGGTGTGGTGGCGAAGGATGCGAGCGGGATGATGGAAGTGATTCCTCCCCGGATTGACGCGGTGTGTCCGATTGGCGCCGGCGATGCGATGGCAGCGGCATTTCTTTGGGCGATCGGCAATAAGCTCGATTTTCGCGATGCGGTGCGATGGGCGGTTGCGGCGGGCACGGCTTCGGCAAAGTTACCGGGGCTGGCGTTTGCGAGCCTGGAACAGGCCACGGAAGTCTACAAACACGTTGAGGTTCGGGCGGTTTAGAGCGCTTCCTGCCTGCGCAGCCGTTGCTTTTGCGGTTAGTCGTGTCCATAACTCAGGTGCAACCTACCCCGGTTGCGGGAAGAGCCGCAACTTTCATAGAGGCGCCGGCGTTCCCATAGAATAGGGAACGATGATTATTTCAGGCGGTATGCTCAGATCTTTCTTGATTTTGCAAGCACTTTTCGTCATTGGTTGCGCCCACCACCGTCCTGCGGCGAAGCCGGTAGCGGCGCAAATCACCGGCACCGTTTCGTACGAGCAACGCGTGGCATTGACGCCGGATGCGACCATTGAGGTGACATTCTCCGACGTATCGCTGCACGACACGCCCGCGATTCAACTGGGGCACCAGGTAATTAAGGCGGCGGGGAGACAAGCGCCAATTCCGTTTGCGATCAAGTATGATTCGCGCCAGATTGTTTCAAGCCACACCTACGGCGTGGAGGCCAGGATCAAAGTGGGGGAACGGGTGATCTTCGCGAGCGACGCCGCCACTCTGGTGTTGACGCAAGGGCGGCCCTCAAACATCGAGATTGCCGTCAAGGCTGTTCCGGCGTCGAAGTAGGGCGTCAATTTGAGGCCGCCAACGAATGTGCGGGCACCGGGGACGGAACGGCGCTGCTTGCTGCGGGATGGTTTTCATCATGAGCATCATTCCACGCTTCCATGCAGCGTTGTTGACTTTGCCCGCCCCCGGGCGTGCTTAACAGCATATGTCCAACAGAAAGTTTTCTGCCGCAATCATGATAGAATTGCCAACCGAGCGTAGTATTTTTCCGCCGGGAGGCAATCCGTGTCGATTCAAGTGAAGGCTTTTAGGCCACTTCTGTGCTTGGCCCTGTTCACCGGGACCCTATACGCGCAAAACACGCTAGGCACAATTACTGGATTAGTAGCCGATACGTCCGGGGCCGTGATACCAACTGTATTGGTAACCGCAAGGAATACAGCGACGGGCGTCCGGGCGCAGACATCGACGTCCAGCACAGGAAACTATGTGATCCCCAGCCTGCCAGTGGGTCCCTATGAAATCAGGGTATCAAGCCCTGGATTCAAGACCTATACGCGGTCGGGCATCAATCTGAATAGCAACGACAATTTGCGGGCGGATATCACGCTTGAAGTGGGGCAGGCAAGCGAGCAGGTTTCGGTGACGGCGGAGGCTCCTCCCTTAAAGACGGAATCGACCGAGGTCTCCACCACCATGGAGAACAAGCTGGTGACGGACATGCCGCTGGCGGTTGCCGGTATCGGCGGCGGCATGCGGAACGCCTTCAGCATCATGATGATGATGCCGCAGGTGAAAAGCGGCAATGGCGAGAACGCCTGGGACGATCTGCAGGTGGGCGGAGGCCAGCAGCACGACTTCAACGTCAGCGTGGATGGGCTTTCGGTTGAGATGGGTTGGCGCAATCACGTCGGCTACATGAACCGCCTTACCCCGTCGGTGGATTCGGTGGAAGAGTTCCGCATCGATACGGCAGCTTTCAAAGCCGAAGATAGCCGCGTGAGCGGCGGCAATATCAGCGTAACGACGAAATCCGGCACGAACGAACTACATGGCACGATGTTCGAATACTATCAGTCGCAGAATCTCAACGCGAATACGTGGCTGAATAACAAGCTCGGCAGATCGAAATCGATCTTTCACCGGAACGACTTTGGCGCTACCGCCGGCGGCCCGATCTACATTCCGAAGGTGTATGACGGGCGTAACAAAACGTACTTCTTCCTTTCCTACGAGGGCTATCGTTTCCCGCAGACATCGGATGCGAGCCAGCAGACCATCCCGTTGCCGGAAATGATCAACGGCGACTTCTCCAATTGGAAACAGGCCAACGGCGCCTCGATTCCGGTTTTCGATCCTGTCACCACACGCAGCGACGGCCAGGGCGGCTTTATTCGCGACCCGTTTCCTGGCAACATTATCCCGGCAACCCGGTTAAGCCCGCTGTCGCGCAACATTGCAAAATATTATCCGCAACCGAACGCACCGGGTTTGGTGCGAAACTATGTGGCACCGGGCAAGCAACCGAGAAAACGTATCGAAGACGCCTATCTGACGAAGTTCGATCATAACTTCGGAATGAAAAACCGCATTGCTTTCACCTGGTCGAAAAACGGCGAGCACTTCAACAATGCGTATGATGAGGATCCAACGAATCCGAATAACTGGAGCACTCTGCCGTATCCGCTATCCGGCCGTCAATACTACAATGGCGACCAGTATTACGGCAACGTATTCCGCCTGAACGACACCCACCTGATCTCGCCAACCGTCATCAATACGCTGACGCTTGGCGCGCACCGTCTGACTCACCCCGAGCACGACATTACGGCGCAGCCGTTCGGTCAGAATTGGGGCGATAAGCTGGGCGGGTCGGTAAAGAATAACCCCGGATACAACGCCGGATTCCCGTCGGTGAACTTCGCTAACGACAACTATTACAGTTGGGATAGCAGCAAGCTGTGGGACGAGTACCACACAGTGTTTGGCCTGGATGAAAACCTGAGCTGGGTGAAGCATAATCATAGCTTTAAGTTCGGCTACAGCTATCAGAAGATGTTTCTGAATACGAACAACAGAAACACTGCGGCCGGCTCGACTACTTTCAACCGCCTTAGCACGGCGCGGCCGGGCGATAACAGCGGCAACTCCGGAAATTCGTTCGCGAGCTTCATGCTGGGCGAAGCCATGAGCGGCGGCTTCAACATCCCGAATACCCAGATGCTCCGTTTCCCTTATCACGCGTTCTTCGTGCAGGACGACTGGAAAATCACGTCCCGTTTGACAATGAACGCCGGCATCCGGTTCGAGATGAACAGAAGTGTTTTTGAGAAGAACGATAAGCTCTCGTATTTCGATCCGGCGCTACCGAATCCAGCGGCCAGCGGGCAGCTTGGTGCTTTGCGGTTCCTTGGGACCGGGCCAGGACGCGAGGGTCGCCGGGATCTATATAAAAGTGCGAACGGCTGGGGTCCACGGCTGGGATTCGCTTATCAGATTACGTCCAAGACGGTGGTGCGGGCCGGGGCGGGGATATTCTATGCCACTGTCAAAGCGCCGGGCCTGGCTGGCGCAAACAATGGATTCACGAATGCACCGGGTTGGAGTTCGCAGAATCAGGGCATCACCTCCGCCTACCAGTGGGATCGGGGTTTTCCAGCATGGGAAGCTCCTCCGTTCATTAATCCGGGGTTTAATGCCGGCTTCGGCGTACCCTGGTACGGTGCCGACGAAACAGGTACCCTGCCCAGCACGAACAGTTGGAATTTAGCAGTGGCTCAAGTGCTGCCCCGCAATTTCGTGCTCGATGTGACCTATACGGGCAGCAAGGGTACGCACCTGGCTTCCGATCGGGTCAACATCATGCAGATCGACCCGAAATACGCCCCTCTGGGCACTCTGCTTAATAAACCGATTGACGACCCAGGGGTGGTTGCGCTTGGCTTCAAGCCGCCCTTCGCAAACTTCCAGCAGTTGCTGGGCGGCAACGCAACTTTGGGCCAGGCGTTGCGTGTGTTTCCGCAGTACACGGGCGTTGCCAGCGGCGGCATGCAGAATCATAGCGGAAATTCGACCTACAACGCGCTGATCGTTAAAGTGACCAAGCGGTTCTCTGGCGGGCTGTCACTGCTTGCAAGCTACACCTGGTCGAAGCTCCTCACCGACTCCGACTCCGCGGAGCCCTGGATCGCGGGAGTGGTTGGATCTGGAGTGGGCGCCGGGTCTGCGCAGAATCAGTATAACCGCGGCACCGAGAAATCATACGGCGTGCTGGACCTGCCGAATATGTTCAAACTGACGGGCAGCTACGATCTCCCGTTCGGTATCGGCAGGCAACATCTCTCTTCCGGGATCCTCGGCCGCGTGGTTGGAAACTGGAACCTCAGTTCGTTCCTGTTCTTCCAGTCAGGTTACCCGATGGGAGTGGTGGATACGTCGTACCAGAACAATTTGCGAGCCGGCACTCCGCGTCCCAACGTGCTGAGCAACGACTGGAGGGCTCCGACAGCCGGAAGCCAGTTCGACCCGGACAAGGACAATTTCTACGCACTCAGTGCATTTCAACGGCGGACGAATCCGGCGGCGGACCCATTTGGAAACGCTCCGCGCTTCTCCGGAGCAACGCGCATGTTCTCCACTAACCGGACGAACATCGCTGTGACCAAGGCGTTTGTCATCCGGGAACGGATGCACGCCGACGCAAAGGTAGAGATCTTCGACCTGCTGAATCAGAAGACCTGGAATAAGCCGGTCACGCAGGATCTGGCGAGCAACCAATTCGGGGTGATCACAGGGGCTAGCGGTAACCGGACGCTGCAACTGGGCTTGAAATTCGTCTTTTAATCGCGCGGACGGCATAGTTCCCGGGGGGCCTGATATGGCGGGCGCTTCCAGCCGATGGAGCGAATTTGTTCCGGCTTGGGCTAGACTCCGCGTCTACCAGACCCGGCAGACGCGCTCGCGGACCATGGGCTGTCCGGCTTTGCAGGCGAAAGCGGCGGCGAATTCCGGAATGTTGGAGACTACGCCGTTTATGCGGTATTCATTTGGAGAATGCGGATTGGTGATCGCGTTCAGACGCTTCTGCTCCGGGCGTTCGGAACCACATGCCCACTGCGCCATGCCGACGAAGAATCGCTGATCCGGCGTTAAGTCATCAATCGGTTTCAGCCGTTGGTTGCTGGTGGAATTCTTCCAAGCCATGTAGGCCAGGATGGTGCCGCCCAGATCGGCGACATCTTCCCCGAGCGTCAGCTTTCCGTTAATCTTGATGTCGTCAATCACGGTGTATTGCGAATACTGATCGGAGATGCAGTTTGCGCGTTTGGTGAATTCGGCGGCATCCTTCGTGGTCCACCAATCGCGGAGATTTCCCTTGGCATCGAAGTTGCGGCCTTCGTCATCGAAGCCATGCGTCAACTCATGCCCGATGGTGGCGCCGGTGTTGCCGTAGTTTGGAGCTTCATCGAGTTTTGGATCGAAGAGCGGCGGTTGCAGCACACCGGCGGGAAAATTCATGTCGTTCATTTGCGGATCGTAGTAGGCGTTTACAGTGGGCGGCGTCATGTGCCACTCGCCGCGGTTTACGGGTTTGCCAATCTTTGCAAGCTGACGCCGCGATTCGAATACGGCCGCGCGCGCCACATCGCCGGCAAAATCAGCAGGGTCGATCTTGAGGGAACTGTAGTCTCGCCACTGGTCCGGATAGCCGATCTTATCCACCATGCCGTGTAGCTTCAGCAGCGCCTGTTTTTTGGTGTCGCCGCTCATCCAGGCAAGCTGTTGCAGGTGGCTCTCCATGGCCTTCTGAATTTCCCTGGTCATGGCCACAGCGCGGGCCTTTACATCGGGGCCGAATGTTTTCTGAACGAACACCTGCCCGAGCGCTTCGCCCAGATCGCGATCCACGTATTGCACGCAGCGTTTCCAGCGGGGCCGAAGCTGTTCGACACCCCGGAGGTGCTTGCTGTAGAACTCGAAATCTTCCTGTACAAAGGGCGATGAAAGATACTGCGCTTTCTCATGTGCGAGGTGCCAGCGGAGATACACCTTCCAATCGGACACACTGCGGGCTTTGAGCTGCGCGTCCAGTTGCTTGAAGAACGCCGGCTCGGTGACGTTGAACTCCGTAAGGGAAGGGAGGCCGATGGCGGCAAGATAGCCCGCCCAGTGGAACGAGGGCATCAGCGCGATTAACTGCGCGCGCGTAAATTTGTGAAACAGATTGTGGGGATCGCGTTTTTCCACGCGGGTCAACGACGATTTCGCCAGCGCGGTCTCGATTTCCATCACCCTTGCGGCTTCGACGCTTGCGGTCTGGGCAGCATCACCTAGCAGTAGGAATATTTTCCGCAAATGAATCAGATAGCGCGCGCGAGTTTCCTTCGATTTGGCATCGTCCTTCACGTAATAGTCGCGATCGGGTAAGCCGAGCCCGCCCGCTGCGGCGAATGCGATGACCCTGCTGGAATCCGCGAAGTCCTGATTTGCGCCGAAGCCGAACATGGCATTGCTGCCGCTGGCTTCGAGGTGAATGCGTCCCAGCAGCGCGGGGACATCGTTCAGCGATCGCAGCGCGGCAATCTCATTCAGCATCTGCTTCAGCGGCGTTGCGCCGGCGGTCTCAATCGCACGTTCATCCATGCAGGCTTTGAAGTAGTCGCCGGTCTTCTGAAAAGCGGCTGTGCGGTCCGCGCGAGGCAAGGAAGCCTGTTCCAGCAGTCCCCAGAGAAAGCGCTCATTGTCGTCCGTCAATTTGGAATAGACATCCCAGCGGGCCTGATCGGCGGGAATGGGGTTTCGCTTGACCCAGTTGCCGCAAGAGTATCGATAGAAATCGTTGCATGGATCGACGGCGCGGTCCATCGACGTAAGATCCAGGCTTGGGGTATACGGTAGAGAAGTCAGCGGTTGCTGGGCAAACAGCGCGGGCGAACTCAAGACGAGCAATAGGATGTTCTTCATGGCTGGTTCGATCTTTCGATCATACCTAGCTCGATGGGCCGAAACGGACCGCACAGGGTCCAGAGAATGACTGCGGCGATCAGCGGGAGCAGTCCGAAGCCAATGAATACGGGCGTGTAAGAATAGTGCCCCACCACCCAGCCGGTGATCAGCGTAAAGATCATTCCGCCGAAGCCAGAGCCCATGCTTGCGAGGCCCCAGACGGACCCTACAAGATGCTTTGGGTAAATGTCGGAAGGAGTGGCCAGCAGGTTCGCGTTGCCTCCGGTATAGCCCGCCATCGCCACGGACACGAACGCAATGGAGAGGCGAATGTCCGATACCAACACCGCTGGAATGGAGGAGAGCATCAGCATTATGAAGACGGTTACAGTTGCCTTCCGCGCAACCGTAACCGAGTAACCGCGCCGGATCAGCGCACCGGAGAGCAGGCCGCCCAGCAGATTGCCGGAGCCCGCGACCAGGAACGGAATCCAACCATACTTGCCTATGGAGGCCATGCTGAAATGCCGCGCGTTCTTCAGGTATTCGGGGAACCAGAAAATGTAGAAGTACCAGGCGGGGTCGAAGAAGACTTTCGCCAGAGTTAACGACCACACGAATCTGTGGCGAAAGAGTTTCATCGCTGGGACCTTGAGCGGTTCCGGTTCGACTTCCGCGGAGACAGGTGTTTCGTAGAGGAACCACCAGACGCACAGCCAAACCAATCCCGTGATCCCTGTTGCCGCAAAAGCCGCCGGCCATCCCCAGGTCAGCAAGATCCAGGCCACCAGCGGCGGCGCAATGATGGCGCCTACCGACGATCCGCCGTTGAAGATGCCGCAGGCGAGGGCGCGCTCCTTTTCGGGAAACCATTCGGCCACCAGTTTTACCGCGGCTGGCCAGTTTCCCGCTTCACCGAGGCCTAGCAGCAAGCGCGCGAAGCCGAGCGTAACCGGGCCGATGGCGAACGCGTGGAGAATAGAAGCGATGGACCACCAGCCGATACAGAGCGCATAGCCGACCTTGGTGCCGAGACGGTCGATCAACGGCCCGGAAACACCGTTGGCCACTGTGTAGGCGAGCAGGAACGCGAAGACGATCCGCGAGTAGACTTCGTTGCTCATCTGGAACTGCTCGCGCAGGACGGGTGCGGCGACCGAGAGGGCCTGGCGATCCAGATAGTTGATGACCGTAGCCCAGAAGGCGAGCGAGATCATCAGCCAGCGGGTTCTTTTCACGAGATGGCCTGGCGGATTCGCAAGCGTACCTATTATTTGCGATTCCGGGAGATCTGTCAAAGTGGAGAGACCGCGAGGCGCTCAACTGTTGCCGAGGAATCGGGCCCCCGTTTTGAATTACGAACGGGGCGGAGTCTTTCGGCTATGGCGCTTATCGTTCCGGGTTCACCCTTAAGCTGCGTTCCCCGCGGGTTATTGCCGCTCTGGTTGGCGGCTGACGAATTCTGGACCGTCCGGCTCTTCGGCGGGAAAGCTGGGCAGGGCTTGCAATCCAGCGAACGGAAGCGTCGTTCCGGTGACTAGCGCGTACCGGGCACCGGAGCCTGGGCACGGTAAACATAGCCGGTGACGCGTTCGAGGTCCGAACCGGTGAGGTAGAGCGACTGATGATCCGCACCGCGACCGAACTTGATGTTCGTGATCCCCTTCTGTCCGGTGGAAATCTTGTGGGTGATCTTGCCGTCCGGTGTCACGCGATAGGCTGCGCCGAAGCCGTAACAGGTGAGCCACAGAGCGCTCTGGCTGTCGATGGCCATGCCGTCCGCCACGCAGTCCTGTATAGTAGCGGCCTCGCGCATTTCACCCGCGCTGCCATCCTCTTTGAGGGGCCAACTGTGAATCTTCGAAGTCGTCTTGGCAACGTTGTGTGAAACGTACAGCGTCTTCTCATCCAGCCCCAGTATGATTCCGTTCGGCCCGGTGACTTCTGCACTGAAGACTTGCGTCTTGCCTGCGCGGTCGATCCAATAGACAGTGCCGTTCGGTGCGTCGCCGTAGTAGCCGTTCGGGTCGGTGAAATAGACGATGCCGTTCTTGGCAACCACTACATCGTTCGGACCCTTGGCTAGCTTGGGATCAGCCTCAAAGCCTTTTTTTGCGACAACGGTTACTTTCTTTGCAGGCGAAAGTTTCCAGACTTCCCGCTCATCGGTGGCGGTGAGGAAAATGTTGTCGGCATCGTCAATCCACAGGCCGCCTGGTCCTGCTTTCTTGGCAACCTCCGCGTAACGCTTCGCGCCATCGGCGGCGTTCCAGCGGATAATCCCTTTCCAGGTTCCCCGTGAGGTGAAGTAGAGATTGTTTTTTGAATCGAGCGCGGGGCCTTCGGTGTTACCCCAACTGGGGTCGCTGACCAGGAGTTCCGCGCGGATTTCAGGGATCGGGGCGGGTTCGGCCTGCTTGGCGGGCTCCAGCGGCGGGGCCGGTGCGCAGGCGGCCAGCATCAGACAGGGAAGCAGAAAAGCTATTTTATTTTTCAAGAGATGAGATCCTTTACGGTGCGGCCATGAACGTCCGGCAGCGTAATGTCGCGGCCGCTGAAGCGATAAATGAGTTTGGTGTGATCGAGTCCGAGCAATTCCAAAATTGTGGCGTGCAGGTCGTGGACGGTGACGGGATTCTCAACGGCCTTGTTGCCAATATCGTCGGTGGCGCCGTAGATCAGTCCCGCCTTCGCGCCGCCGCCGGCCATCCAGATGGTAAAGCCTGCCGTATGGTGATCGCGGCCATCACCATTTCCGGTATCCGGCGTCCGTCCGAATTCGCCGGCCCAGATGACCAGCGTTTCTTTCAGCAGCCCGCGCGATTTCAGGTCCTTCAATAGGGCCGCCACTGCCTGATCGGTGACCATCGCGTTGGTCTCGTGTCCCACTTTCAGAGCATCATGCTGGTCCCACGTGCCGTTGTTGCCGAACAGCGAAGGCGGCGTGATCTCGACGAAGCGGACGCCGGATTCCACTAGCCGGCGCGCGCGCAGGCATTGCAGGCCGTAGGACCGTTTGTGTTTGTTCTCGGCGTCCAGACCGTATAGTTTTTTGATCGACTCCGGCTCTTTGTCGAGATTCAAGACGTCCGGCGTGAGGGCCTGCATGCGGTACGCCATCTCGAAATTGGCGATTGCCGCTTCCACGGCCTGTTCTTTTCCTGCTGTTTTTAGATATGCTTGATCCTGTTCCAGCAGCGCCTGCATCTTGATCCGTTGAATTGCATCGGGGTCGGCGGGAGAGATATTGTCCACGGGCGTTCCTTCCGCGCGCACGCTCATGGCCTGATGCGTTGCGGGAAGGAAGCCGTTCGAGAAATTCTCAAGGCCGCCGGGTGGATTGTCGCCGTGATTCAACAGCAGATAGCCGGGCAGGTTGTTGTTCGTGCTTCCCAATCCATAGGTAACCCATGACCCGAGGCTGGGGTAGCCGCCGAAGTTACGTCCAGTGTGGAAGAATACGTTGGCGCGCGCGTGAAGGGGAAACTCCGAGACCATGGAGCGAATTACCGTGAGATCGTCCACAACAGCAGTGATGTGGGGAAACAGCTCGCTGACTGAAAGGCCCATCTGGCCGTAGGTTTTAAACTTCCACGGCGACTTTAACCATTTGCGGCTCGGTCCGGCTACGTAGCTTTCCAGCTTTGCCGGCTTGCCATCCAGGTCCGCCAATTTGGGTTTCGGATCGAAGCTGTCCATGTGCGAAACGCCGCCGGGCATGAAGAGCAGGATCACGTTCTTCGCTTTGGGCGGCAAGTCCGGCCCGCGCGGCCCGGAAAGCCCTGCGTAGGACTTGTCGGCCATTAACGCCGACAGCGCCAGGAGGCCGAACCCGTTGGACGCGGTCTTCAGCAGGTCCCGGCGGGTTACCGGTTTGTTTGTGAATCCCGGGCAACTAAGGAATGGGTTCATTGCCATATGAGCCTCATTATTTCAGATACAGAAACTCTTTGGTGTTGAAAAACGTATGGGCTACATCTTTCCACACAGTCTTGCTAAGCAATATTTCCGCGGTGGCGACGCCCTGCCCGGCAGCGAGGCTGCTGGTGAGGGAACGCCAACGCTCCAGTTCTTCGGGGGCAGGAGGACGCGCGAGCGCCTGCAGGAACATGGAAGTCAACCGAGCGTCGATCGCATCGTCCTTTCGGGCCACCAGGCGTTCGGCCCAGACACTGGCCTGATCCAGCACAAACGGATCGTTTAACAGCGCCAGTGATTGGGAAGGAACGTTCGTGACATCGCGATTGCCGCGGGTTTGCAGGGGCGGCGGAAGATCGAAGAGTTCCAGAAAGCGCGGGCCTTCCATGCGTGTCACTTTCAGATAGATACTTCTGCGGCCGTTGCCATCGAGCGGACCCTGGAACAACCGGCGGTACTCTTTCGCCTCGCCCCGATGCGGCGAGACGCTGGGACCGTAGAGTGTCTGATCCAGACGTCCCGAGACTGCGAGAATATTGTCGCGCACGGCTTCAGCGTCCAGACGGCGGACGGGATAGTGGCTCCAGTTGAGGTTTTGCGAGTCGGCTTCGTTGGGCTCGCTGGACTGCTGGAACGTTTCAGAGGTGACTAGAAGCCGGATCAGCTTTTTTACGGACCAGCCCTCTTCGACAAATCGAGCCGCGAGGTAATCGAGGAGTTCCGGGTGAGTGGGCCGTTCGCCGTATCGTCCGAAGTTGTCCGTGGTGGCGGCCAACCCGCGTCCGAACACGTAGTGCCAGATGCGGTTCACCATTAAACGCGCGGTGAGCGGATTGCGCGCGCTTGCCATTGCCTCCGCCAGTTCGCGGCGGCCGCTTTGTTCGGTGCCGACTTGCCTGAGTTCGGGCGGCATCAGCGTGAGGAAGTGGCGCGGAGCGGGGCGGCCGAGGTTGAGCGCCTGCCCGCCGTTGAAGATGGGGTTGTCGGAACCGCGGTCGAAGTCGCCCATGCTGTAGATTACGGCGGGGTCTTCCAGCCCTGCCTCGGCGGCGCGGTATTGGTCTGTTAGTGCCCGGAGAGCTGGGGTCAAATTGCGGGAGTTGGCGACTATTTGCTCGCGAAGAAGCCAATCGAGCCAGACTACGTCGTCGTCGGATGCGCGGCCGTCGCGCCAGGCACGGAGGGCGTCTTGGACGGTGTTCTGGAAGTGCTGCGTCAGGCCCGCGGCTATATTGGGTGCTAGATCGCCACCAGGAGGTAGCGCGCCGACTGGGGTATCCGCCCCGCCACTTCGGGCTTGTTTTGTATTGTCTATTATTGCGACGTACCGTTTCATGTGGCTCAGGTCCGCTTTTGGCGTTACTTTCTCATCGTGAAAGTACGCGCGTGTCACTCCGAAATAGGATCGCGGAGAGACTAGGTCGGCATCGGTCACGTTGGGGAATTTGCCTGGCCTTTCCGGCAAGCGCGGGTTGTCCGCTTTGGTATTCAGTTCCAAATAGATGGGTAGTTGCTGGTCGCCCTTGGTGGGCATTGTGACCCACTTGAGATCCGCGTTATCGATGATCTCGTGCTGTTCGCCGATGACGCAGTGGTCGACGATGGTGCGCTGCGCCGCGACGTTACCGCCCAATATCCTCATGCTGATGTACTTCTTGCTCTTGGGCAGCAGCGGTGAACGGAGCACGCCGTTCATGCGGTCTGAGAGAAGGTTGGTGAACAGGCCGGACGGAAAGATGCCGGCTACGGCGAGATACTCTCCGGTGGCCACCGCGAAATCGCCGCTGGCTGAGTGTCCGGCGCGGAGGCCGAGGCCGTCGGTGCTCCAACCGGGCGGAAGCTCTTTGCCGAAGTCGCCAGCCTCCACAAATTTTTCGTGATTGTATTGGTCGCGCTCGGTAGCTTCCTTGTCGTACTGTTTCGCGACATCAGCCCATTGCTGCCCGTCCGCAATCTGCATCATGGGATACAGCGGGTCTTCCAGATCTGTCTTTTTGCGGTTCAGCAGCTTCAGCCATAGGTTGATGCGGAGCGGGTCCAAATTAGAGGCGACGCCGTCTTGGGAATCCTTGCGCCAGGCAAGGGCGGCAGTCAATTGCGCCCCCAGCGCCGAAGTCTCCTTCAGCCAGGCATCGGCTAGTTCGACGCGGATCTTACTCTTCAACTGCACTAGACTCGCGCGGGCGGCCTCGCCGGGGCCTCGCATATTCAGCGTGCGGGTGATGGGCCGGGAACTATTGAGTATGCCGTAGAGCGCGTAATAGTCTTCGGTGGGAATGGGATCGATTTTGTGGTCGTGACAGCGGGCGCACGACACGGTCACGCCCTGGAACGCCTTAGTCATGGTGTCGATTTGATTGTCGACGACGTCTGTGCGGATCTCGCGGAACTGGATGCAATCGTCATGGCCCATCTCGCCGAGGCGGAAGAATGTGGTGCCCACCGCGGATTCATTCCATTTGCCGTTGTCTCGCGTGCGTGGCTTGTCCAGAAGATCGCCGGCGATGTGTTCGCGAACGAATTGATCGTACGGCACATCGGTGTTGAAGGCGCGAATCAGATAGTCGCGGTAGCGCCAGGCGCCGTGGATTTCGTAGTTCCACTCATAGCCGTAGGTTTCGGCGTAGCGAACCACATCCATCCAGTGGCGGGCCCATTGCTCGCCGAAGTGTTCCGAGGCGAGCAGCCGGTCAACGTAGGCTTCGTAGGCGGCGGGAGATCGGCCGTCGAGAAAGCGCTGCATGTCGTGCGGGACTGGCGGCAGACCGGTGAGAACGTTTGAGAGTCTTCGCGCAAGGTCGCGTGGTTTTGCAGGGCGCGCGGGCTTGAGTTTGGCTTGGTCCAGTTTGACGCGGATGAAGGCGTCTACGGGATTCCGGTCGCCGCGAGGGGGCAGAGTAGTAAGCACGGGCTGAAACGCCCAATGTTCGCGAATGAGTTTCTGATAGAAGCCGGGATCGCCGGCACCGGCTTTAGCTGCGATCTTCGCTTCGGGCCACGGTAGACCCTGGCGGACCCAATCTTCGAGCGCGGCGATATCAGAATCGCTGAGCTTTCCGCCCATGGGCATGTTTGGACCCTGGTGTCGCACGGCCTTGATCAGCAGGCTTTCTTCGGGCTTTCCGGGAATGGCCGCGGGGCCGCTCTGACCGCCTTTGAGGAGCCGCTCTTTGGAATCGAGCCGGAGTGCGCCGAATTGCTTGTCTGGTCCGTGACAGGAATAGCAGTTGGAGGCCAAGACCGGGCGCACGCGCTTTTCAAAGAACTCGACGCCGTCCTCGGCCGAGAGGGCGTGGGCCGCGAGGGCGAGGGCGATGAAGCCGAAAATTTGCATGCGTGGATTCTCCAGCTCCGATTGTCTTAGACGAGGATATCACTGGAATAGGTTGCGGAGGCGGGCGGCTCAAAGCAGTAGCACTTATTATCGTTCCAGTGCCTGATCGGTCCCGAAGCTATCAGCCTTGTCTTTTTGGAAAGTGTTTCGGCGGTCTGCATCCCGGCGGAGCGCCGCTTACGCTGCCTCGTTCGGCGAGATAGATTCCTGCTTTGATGTGTTTCCCGTTTTCGCTGCTTGGGGGCTCAATGCCTGGTCGGATGGCGGCTTCCTCGCCGGCCTCGGCGATCGTATTGTCATGATTGCCGTGGTGAGGCTGTTTTAATTGTTCAGTTTCCGGCGTCTACTTTTACAGTGTTCGTATGGCTCATGATCACTAATGTTTTCCCGCCTCCATGCCCTTTGATGCGCGCGATCAGATTGGCGCGATTGGGTTCTCTGGCGGAGATGATTGCGGGGATGCCTTCCGCCCCGAGAACCTTTTTGACGTATTCGGCGAGATGGGTTTGCGGGAGGATCGGTGCTGTCGATGTGAAGCAGCGCTTTAGTGTTGCACTTGCTCCAATCGGGCGGTTGCGCCACGCCTCCGCATAGACGCTTATTGTAGCGGTTTCAGATTGCCCTTAACCTGAAACGCGACATCCGATTTCATTTGATTTCCAGCACCTTTCCCGCATAGCGAAGCTTGCAAGAACCGCCCAGTTTGGAGCGTAGCGTGGCAGCGGTGAGCTTCGAGCCTTCCGTTTCCGCCTGCACCACCGGCACTCCGGTACCGTCCATTTCGATGTAAAGCACCGGCACACCTTCCCCCCAGGATCTCGGGAAACTCCAACTGGACGGTGCGCTCCATCTCCGCCTGCTGAGTTGCGGCCAGATTGGGCCCTATGGCCTCGGCGTGCCGCTCGACTGCTTTGCTTTTCAGATTCAAACCGGCCAATCGATTCAGTTGTTCCCGTCCGTGGTCAAAGCTGCATTCGTTCCCCGCCACCGCCATCATCCGCCGTACGTCGAGGAATGCCCGGCGCCTTGCAAATCAAGTTCCCCGTCCCAGGGGCTTTGGCCTTTCCGGCAACCTGGGCAAACGTAGCAGGCCCGCTTCAACTCCGCCTTGCCGGCCACATTCACAGGGAACGTTGGTGGCGGTAAGCGACCCGGTTCCGTCCAGCAGTTGCGACAGAACTGCCGCACCAGCTCGATGCATCACATCCCGCGCGACCAGCTCCACGGCTTTCGGATCTACCCCTCCGGTCTTGCCTTGAGAGACGAAGATCATCTGGAGGAACGCTTGGATTTCCCGCGCTGCCGCATGATGGACTTCAACAGCCGTTTTTTCCTGCGGTGTCCAGCCGGCCTGTTGGCGCTCGACCTTTTGTTGGGCGCAGATCCAGTTGTTAACCGTAATCAATTGAGCGACAAGGTTTTGGAGGCGATAAAATTCATCCACTTCGGGCTGGGCATTATGGAAGGTGGCAGGCGTAGGAAAAGATTCGGCCTCCGATTTGCCATTCACCTTCCAGGTCAGGCGCAACTGCGCATCATGGCCAGGGTCGTCCGGTTTGGCGCAGTGGCAAGTGGGCTTTCCGCAGCGCCGGGGACGGCGCTGATAGAACCGGGCCGAAGATCACAAAGGGTTAAGAACTGTCGCAACAGTTGAAGCCTTTCAGCCTCTCAGGCGACGATGGATTGGGACAAGGGCACCTCTGCTCTGAGTGTATCTATACATTCAGATACATGCCAATCTCACCTTCCGAAGGAAAACCCGATTTTTATGCCGCACGCCTTCTTTATTTTAGACGCTGCTCAAACAACACGGTTTCGGGTACGCTAGTAGTGAATGGTAAAGAATGTTTTAGGAAGTGTCTTGCAGACATGCTGCGCAGATCCGTTGACGGGATTCTATCGCGACGGAAAATGTAATACCGGTCCTGATGACTTAGGAAAGCACACCATCTGTGTCTTGGTGAACGACGAATTTCTCCGGCATCAGGCATCTATCGGGAACGATCTGATAACGCCTCGTCCAGAGTATGGTTTCCCAGGGCTCAAGGCGGGTGATGGATGGTGTGTTTGCATCGAACCATGGAAAAGGTCCTTTGACGCCGGAGTAATCGCTCCTGTTCGGCTTGAGGCAACGCACGAGAATGTACTGGAGACCGTCTCGCTCGAAATGCTTTTGAAGTGCGCGCGCGTGAATTGAGCTTGGCCTTTCAAAGCGGCTTCTAGGTGCGTGCCGGCACTTTTCGCCCTCGCGGCCCCAGCTCGATCGCCTCGACGCCAGAGATCTTACTGGCTTCCACGGTGAACCGGAGCATGGTGCGGACGGCATGCCATCCATGGTGACCGCACGCGCCCGGGTTCATATGAAGCATTCGCAGCGCGGGGTCCCGCATCACCTGCAGGATGTGCGAATGGCCGCAAATGAAGAGATCGGGCTGCACCCGCAGTAGTTGCTTCCTGGCTCGCATGTCGTAGTTGCCGGGATAGCCCCCAATATGGGTCATGTAGATTTCGGCGCCCTCGCAGTCCCAAGCGAGATCTTGTGGCAATTCGGCGCGTAGCTCGGCACCGTCGACATTCCCGTACACTCCACGCGTTGGCTTGAACGCTTTGAGCCGATCCAGGATTTCCACTGACCCGAAGTCTCCCGCATGCCACACTTCGTCACATTGGGAAAAGTAAGTGAACACAGCCTCGTCCAGGAAGCCATGCGTGTCTGAAAGCAAGCCGATGCGCACCCTACCATGCTACGCGAGCATTTGACGTAGTATTGTTTTGTTCGACACACAAGGGAGGACGTTACGCGATGCAACGAAAAGGTGTACTTGCAACGGCTTTCGGAATATTATTGAGCGCTGCCGCAGCACAGGTGCAGGCGCCACCGGCTCCGTGGCGAGGCGCAGGGCGGACGCCATGCGTGGGGACTGACGGCGGAGTCTATCAATGCCCCCCGGCCTCCAAACAGATCGCCGTGCGCGCCGGCCGCCTGTTCGACAGCAAGACCGGCCGGATGTTAACCAGACAGGTGGTGGTTATTGCGGGCGGCCGAATTGCGGCGGTGGGCCCGGAAGCGCAAGTCAGGGTTCCCGCCGGTGCGCAGGTGATTGACCTGAGCCAGGCGACGGTGCTGCCCGGACTGATCGACGCGCACACGCACATGTTCAACACGCGCGGACCAAAGGCGACGACGGAAAGCTCCATGCTGATCGCCATTCAGAACGCACAAGCGGACTTGCGGGCGGGCTTCACCGCGGCGCGTGATATGAGCTCCCACGGGAACGGATACGCCGACGTAGAAATTCGCAATGCCATTAACGAGGGTCGCTTCGATGGCCCTAGATTTCAAGTTTCCACCAGGGGCATCGGTTGGAGTGCCTCCGCCGCGGACCCCGCGGTTCCGGCAAACCCGCTTGAGCGCGCAGTGGTTCGCTCAGTGGAGGAAGCGCGCGCGGCAGTGCGCGATCAAATTGGACGCGGGGCGGATTGGATCAAGCTGTACCCGGCCGGAGGGTACAGCTTCACCGCGACGGGTCAGGACCAATACGAAGTGACGTGCCCGTTGCCCGTGCTAGAGGCGCTGATTGACGAGACGCATCGCCTGGGCAAAAAGGCCGCTTGCCACGTCTATGGAGGCGAGGGCCAAAAGAACGCGATCACCGCCGGCTGCGACACCATTGAGCACGGATTTGGCTTGAATCAGGAGCAAGTTAATAGGATGGCTGCAAAAGGGCTATTTTACGATCCGACCCTCGTTCGCTATACCGAGCCGTATATGGACGATAACGATGCCAGAAATACCGGGGGCAAGTATCGCATCATCCCTATCTTTGAGAAGGCTGCGTCAATGGCGGCTGCTACGAAGGGAATTAAAGTGATGATGGGCAGCGGAGCCGACGGCTCGACCTATCCACATGGGACGCAGGCGCTCGACTTTGAGTGGCTGGTGAAGCGTGCGGGCTTGTCCCCTGAAAGAGCGATTCAAGCCGGAACCACGATCAATGCCGAAGCGCTGGGATGGCAGGATCAAATTGGATCAATCGAGGAGGGAAAGTACGCTGATCTGATCGCTGTCGCCGGCAACCCGCTGACCGACATCACCGAACTCCAACGAGTCCGATTTGTGATGAAGGGCGGCAAGGTCATTAAGCAAGATCAATAACGGCGGAACGTTTTGGTGGTCCTGAGCGGGTTCGAACAGCCAGGTGGGCTATGTGCCGGGGCGATAGCCGGACCCAAGTATTGAGGTATAAGAGGAATATGGAAAACCGGACTGAACCAAGAACTGCGATGCAATGGATTCGGTATATCGCGATGGCGATAATAGCGATTTGGCTTATCATCTGGATGCTAAGATTATCGGGTATCAATTTGCTGTGACAGTAATTGCCCATAGCAGCGGTATCGAAATCTGCAATTGCATTTTGCCGAAATGACGCCTTCGCTCGATGGGCTCTCAGGTATTAGCCGCGAGATGTAGTTCCAAAGCCGAAGGCATAACCGTGCAGGCCAGGAGTATTTTGGAAGCTGTTACGAATATGCTTTATTTGGCTGAGGCAGGTTGAAATCGCATGCGCCCGCTTCAGGAAATAGCTCAAATGCTATTTCCTGGTGACGCAGTTACTGCAACTTATGTTTTGGTGGACCTGAACGGGTTCGAACCGATGACCTCTTCCATGCCATGGAAGCGCGGTCCCAACTGCGCTACGTGTCCGTATTTCGCACAGGAGCGTCCAAAACCTCGCGAAACACCCCAACAATCACAAATGACCGGCCCGAGGTACTATTAAGGCATGCCACCGCTCAAGTTCACCGCGATCTACATGAAAGTTGCGGAGGGTTTTGTTGGCTTCATTGAGGAACTGCCCGGCGCCAACACCCAAGGCGCAACTCTCGATGAGGCGCGCGAGAATCTCAAGGAAGCCGCCGCAATGGTAATTGAAGCCAATCGTGTCCTCGCTGAGGAAACCATTGGCACCGCGGATGTCATCCGCGAACCCTTCTCCCTGCCCGCCGCGTGAAACGCGCCGATCTCATCCGCCACCTGGAGCGTCACGGTTGCCAGCTCCTGCGAGAAGGCGGGCAACATACTGTCTACGTGAATCGGAAGGCGAGTAAATCGTCCTCGGTGCCGCGTCACCGCGAGGTTAACGATTTCTTGTGCCGGAAGATTTGCGACGATTTGCAAATTCCGCGAGCCAAGTAGCCAAGAAGGCGTTGCGGCGGCTGTGGGCAGACTGCGCAACGTCCTTATAGGGAAAGTAATTGTTGTCGTCTCCAGCAAACAACAAGCGTGAAAGACGGTGCCCACGCTGCCCATGCATTGGATCGCGTTGAGGACGAAGGACCAATCGTGGGCAGCATCAAAAATCACACGGTGCCCATGGCTACCCATGCATCAAATGGGGTTTGGACTCCACAGGCGAGGAGTCTGACGGGCCGAGGCCCGTAAGTGTTTGAAACGTTTGGTGGACCTGAAGGGATTCGAACCCTTGACCTCTTCCATGCCATTTAAGAAATATCAATCAATTACAGGCATCCTGACCAGAAACAAAAGACTTAGCACGAGGCGATTTGGATGCCAGTGGACGCCACGGGGCGACTTTTGGGCGTTTGGACTCCACACCCGATCGGCACCCGGCGTGCTTTCACGCGCGCGCGGTTGCAGGCTGCTGTGATTGTTGTCTGCTGGAGCAGACAACATGTGGCCTCGTAATAAGGAGGATCGGCGATGTAACTTTCTAGCCGTCTGCATTCGGAAGCAGCGGTATCCAGTCGACGGACGTTCCGTTCAGGGTTACTGTGCCCCTTGCCCATAGCACTGGCAGCGATGCTTTCGGGACGGAATGCGGGAAAGCAAAAGCTAGCCCGAGGCCCTCCATCCCGAGGGCACACCGGCGAATGCGGTCGCTGGGCCACGCACCAAAATCAAAATTCTTCTTCGCAATGTAACCCTGCCACAGTTGTTGACCAACATTCTCACAAAACATTTTCGCTCTGAGCTGAGAGGCTGCATCCTTCCAGCCTTTGTCATCTTGAAAAACAAACGGGACAACCCTCGAGCGCAGCCGAGTTCGAAACACATCATCGTTTACCAAATCCGGGCCATCGGGCGAAGACAGCACCTCGGGTATCCCGTAGAGCACACGAACTTTTCGCGCTGCCCCGCTGACCGTGATCTGTATATTCGGTAGGGCGTGCGATGCCATATACCGTCGCAACATTGCCTCTCCGAAATCGGAAACCACTCCAAAATGGAGTTGAGTGGATACTCGAGACAAAATGCCGGGGTCCGTCAGATGTGGAACCTTTTGGCGACGCCCAGGCGCGCGGGTGCCTCGCAGACTATCAAAGACGGCCAGCATCTCAGTCCCAGAGAACAAGCCGTCTTCCACGAGGCGAAGCACTCGGGGGGCACCGCCCCTTTCGATTGCTTCCGCAATCGGAAGCAGAGACGCCGATGCGCATTTCTTTCGGATCAGGTTACTGACGGTGCCCCAGCTCTTGCCCCATTTGTCATTATTGAATCCCACGACCAAATCGGCCCCGTAGAATTCAGAATCGGTGGACAACGCCTCAGCCAAGTCGGTCAGGGGGAGAACGTCAAGCAGTTGCAGCAAATGTTCACCGACGCCCCGATGATTGCCGAGACGCTCAAATTGCCCAAGCCATCTGTCGATTTCTGATTCGCCCACTGTGCCCAGGGCATAGTGCTTCAGGCGAGCGATCACTTCGCTACGCCAGTCAAGACCCAAGTCGCGTAATTGGTGCAGCAGTCCGTCGCCGCGCACCAGTTCGACAATGGTCGGACCCATCACGACGGTGTATCCAGCCTCAGAGATGGCTCTCTCGTCGCAGTGAACTCGCTTCGGGACGAGAACGTGCCGAATTTTGTTGTTCTGGCAATACTCGCAAACGATATCGGCGACGTTTCCGTGTTTGCTCTCATCGAGAGGAAGTACATGGATCACCTTCCGAGAATCCCAATCAAACGGAGCAAACCTGTGCAATGCTCGCACAAGCGCGTCCAAGCTTGACTGCGGAATCAGGATAAGCAGGGCCATGGAACCTTGAGTTCTCTACGAGCGTTTGAGCAGCAATCCGACGGCACGCATAACAGATCCCAGCGGGAGACTCAAGTTGCTGAGTTCTGAATCCGACAGAAATTCCATCGCTTTGATCGCCACTGCGCGAGGGGCCGGGACCTCATCTCGTAGGCCGTCGCGATAAGCAAGACGCTGTGACGGCTGTGCGATCGAAGAGGAAGCGGCTTTCTGCAACCGCCGTGCTCGTGCCTGTTGCTGTGATGATCGGAGGACATCAGCCCAACGTGAGGCCGGTAGCGATTCGGCTCCCGCCGCCACCAACCGATCCGTGAACAGACGCAATGCGTGGTCAACCCGGAACTCCTCCCACTTTGTCAGAAGACCTTTCTCCCGAACCACTTTTGTGAACTCGACGCCGGATCCTGAGCTCTCTAGGGCCTGTGCTCGACTGCTGTCATCGATACTCTCTAAGGAATTGACGAACGCCGTGGCGATGTTCTGGTAATCGGCTTTTGTGAGCTTCTCGATGGCGATCAGTCCTTCAGTTGGCGGGACGCCCGCCGATGACTGGAGCAGCGACTGGTCGTTAGCTGACCACGCGAACTGCACGTAGATTGAGGGATTCGTTACAGCAGACCACAGGTCTGCATATGGCTCCGAGGACACGGGTTGCCAGGCTCCGATTCCTCGGCTTGACCCCTCTGTGGAGAAAGAGATGTCATACAAATCATCGAGCCCCCTTCGTCCGCGCCAGATTATCTCCGATGGGAAGTAATGGGCGACGAAGCTCTTGAGGCCGCCAAACCGCCCCTTCAAGTCAGGATTTGTCAGGTGGCGGCGTACGAAGGCACCCAGTTGGGAGCCAAGAATGCCCTTTGCATCCGGATAGCGGGCAGCAATAGCTGGGCGTAGTTGCTCAAGCTCGGTGGGTGACAGCGCTGCTGGGGAAAGAGGTGTGTTTGTTTCCATAGGGCTCATCCTTTGTCAAAAAAAACCCCCCCATCTTAGGGGGGGTTGAGTTCTTGTTAGACTGAAGACACAACCGTCTCCGAGTGCTAAAGGATTTAACAGCCCAAGGGAACCTTACGCCCTTGCGCAGCGGGGTAATCGGAGGTGACACCCGCTTCTGGTGAGCTGCTTCGAGAAGCAGTCCCCAAATCTGCTCGCGCAGATTCACCAATCACGCTATGAGTATACACTTCTTTTCATCACCCTGCAAGATCCTGCTCATTTTCCGGCCCACTTTGCCACACTCCTAGCTAGGAAACTTGCGAGTTGCTCCATTTTTCAATGACTTACGAAAGCCGGTTCTCCGCACTTTTTCCGCGCGGTGCCGGGTCGCGCGTGCGAAACCCGCTCCGACTCCCGGGCTGGCGTCCATTTTCGGACTCCAGTTGGACTCCAAAAACGGGTTGGGCCGACTCTGTCTCTTGTAAGTCTCTGAAGAATTTGGTGGACCTGAACGGGTTCGAACCGTTGACCTCTTCCATGCCATGGAAGCGCGCTCCCAACTGCGCCACAGGCCCACTGTGTAAGGCAATTTCATGGTATCACAGATAAGGATGACTCGTCCGGAAGCAATTGAACTTCTTCACGAATTTACGAAATCGGAGAGCCTGCGCAAACATGCGTTAGCCGTAGATGCCTGCGTGGTTGCTTACGCCGCCAAATTCGGCCAGGACGAAGCCACTTGGTCCGTCACTGCCCTTCTCCACGATTTCGACTACGAAATCCACCCCGAAGCCCCGGATCACCCCATGAAAGGCGAGCCCATCCTCGCCGCCCGCGGCATCAGCGAAGAGATTCGCCGCGCCATCCTCTCCCACGCGAATTACAGCGGGGTGTCGCGCGACTCGCTGCTCGAAAAAACCCTCTTCGCCTGCGACGAACTGGCAGGGTTCCTCACCGCCTGTTCCTACGTCAGGCCCAGCCGCAGCATCGCCGAAGTAGAAACCAAATCGGTCAGAAAGAAGCTAAAGGACAAAGCCTTCGCCCGCTCCGTCAGCCGTGACGACATTACGATGGGCGCGGAAGCCCTGGGCATCGACCTCGACGCCCACATCGATTTCTGCCTGGCTGCCATGCAAAAACGCGCCGCCGAGTTAGGTCTCGACGGCGCAGTAGCTTAGCTTACTTCGTAGCGAAGCAATAAAAACGTCCGGCTCCGCCAGTGGCTACCAGATTCGCCTGGCCGCATCCTTTGGACGCGTGGGCCGCGTTCCACGAAGTCGGAACGTCACCGCCGCCCTGCCTGTCGTGATGCCCCACTTCGGCACTGCCGTCGGCTCCGCTGCTGGTCCAGTTCCCGCATGTCTTGTCGGCGCCGGCCGGATAGGCCGTCCCATTCAACTGCGAGCCCGTCAGAATATCGTGTTGGTTCGGTGTATCCCCGCGCCCGTTCAGCACCGCGCCTTTCTCACTCAGGGAGGTGTCCTTCTTCAGATTGTTACTGTCGCTGTGAAGATCGGCCACATTCTTCGCAACCATCACACCCTTCGCGTTATACCAGGGGCCCTTGCCGATCCGGTCCTTCGCATTCACAGCCGGCTTGCCGCCTGCCTCGCTGGTGCTCAGATAGGCATGCCAATTGCGCTTACCCGCACCGGCGGCCTTCGCCAGCATCTGGCAATGTTGATCGGCCCCGGCCAATCCACCCAAATCAGCTCCCTTGCCGGAACCCTCACTGGTGATGAAATACGTCATCTTCTTCGGTGTATTCTGGGCCAGGGCCGGTAGCCCAATCCCAAATAGTAACGAGCATGTCAAAGCGCGTGCAGTCAGGTTCATGGTTAGTCCTCAGGTCATCATGATATACCGTCCGCCGCGCCGTAGCATAATGAGAATCTCCCTATGCTGAAAGCGGCAATCGCTGGTGTCTTTCAAGTGAAGCTGATGGTGCTGGACCCCGGCCA
>JANYCV010000406.1 GCA_025360145.1 Acidobacteriaceae bacterium | reverse complement strand
TCCACGTTCTCGCAAGGGAGTGGAGGTTCAAGTCCTCTCATCCGCACCAACAGACTCTCGGGCAATTGTTTTTTATGCTCCACCGCTGATAGGTACCCTGCCGCGCGCAGGTCCGACTGATGAACGCGAATTTGCCCGTGACGGGCGGCAGTTGGCAAACCAAGAGTTCCAGCCCCGTCTGGCCCGCTAGAACTCCTCCCCTGAAAGTCTTTTCGAGTTAGGCCCCGACCGACGGTTCGATCATGACGCGATGAAGGAATACACCTAATCGCTCGCCGCGATACCCCTGTCTTCGCGCGATACAACCGGCGTCCCACGGAACCCAATCGCCAAGCCTCCGCTGGCCGGGATCAGCCGCCTCATCCGCTTATCCAGAAAGGGGGACTGTTTCTAAAATCGCACTGGGACCCCGTCAACCTCAGCCACTGGGCTAAATATAAAACATTTCGGCGTGAAACTGATTTCGTGACAGACCCTAAGCCGTTGTATGGGGCCTAATGGGCCGTTGCTGTCCCGTACAACGCACTGACCTCGTCCGCGGGGACAGCCTCACCCATGGCATCGACGGGATTCCGCACCAGCACGCGGCGGCCGAGAGCGGACACAAGGTCGGGCAAATCGAAGAATCGAATTGCCCCAGGCAAGACGTTTTCGTAAACGTGCCGGTGAAGCGGAGAATTCACGATGGATCTGTAGGACAGCAGCATTCCTTCCACTTCGATCGATTGCAACCGGGAGTCGAATGCAGCGGCAAACAGCAGTGGCACGCTGCCTAAGCCGGCGCCGAAGCCTTTTATCCTGCCCACCTGCAAGTCTGTACGAGCCGTCAGCAGATCAACGCCCCTGGTGATGTCGAGAGCCCTCATTCCGACCATCGTCTTGCCGAGCAGCAGAGCGCCGGTGATACTTGATGCGTCTCCGAACCATGAGTCAATTTCTTTACCGGACTTAATTTGCGTTTCGCCGAATCCGCGGGCATCAAGCCCGAGAACTACGGTTCCCTGATTCATCCATCCCTCCAGCTTGCCTGCGGCGAGCGATTTACCGTCGCCATTGACATATATAAGAGCGGAGCGATTCGATGCGGTTCCGTCTGGGATTGCGAGGAACGCCGGAA
The DNA here is from genome assembly GCA_025360145.1 of Acidobacteriaceae bacterium. Taxonomy (GTDB): domain Bacteria; phylum Acidobacteriota; class Terriglobia; order Bryobacterales; family Bryobacteraceae; genus JANXXV01. The sequence continues at coordinate 7,165 of JANYCV010000406.1, read as the reverse complement.
CGCGAATGCCGGGATCGCTCTCATATACCAACTTATCGACGCGATAACCGTTTTTCGAGATGGTGCCGTAATAGGAAACCGGCGGGGCGCCGGACCCTGGCTGGTAGCCGCTCAACCGCCGCGCCGCCTTGAGCACCTCGTCTTTCGAGGGGGATTTGTTTTGCAATTGCGAGGCGCGTTTTTGATTCAGCGTAAACACGCTCTCGCCTCCAAGCGACGTCGAGACCTGACCGGTTTTCGTACACTGCAATTCAGCTTCCGTGGAAAGAGGGAAACGAGGTTCCACACCGTCGTCCGGCCGATTCTGGAGCCATTTCGACATCCAGGCGTAGGCCGCCAGGCGCCGGGGCAAAGTATATCCATGGCCGTCATCCGCCTCAACCATTTTCAATTTGCCGGACTCACCCATCCGCTCATACGCCCGGCTCACTTCAGCAAAGGAGGCTCGGGCGCCGCCGATGGGAAAGAAATCGCGGATAGCAGAAAGGATCAGGAAGGGTTTTGGAGCAAAAGCATAAATGAAATCCGGAAAGTCGAATCCAAGATTCAGCCACGGACTCAAGTTTTGCTCCGCATCCTGTGGTCCGAGAAGCGTGAACAAAGTTTTCCATGAAGTGATGTAGCAACTCGGAGCCGCTACCTGCAGACGATCATCGATCACTGCGAGGTAGGTGGACAGTGTTCCGCCACCCGAATTTCCGGTCACGCCCACGCGCTTCGGGTCAACTTCTTTTCGACTGAGCAAATAATCAAGCGCGCGAATTCCATCGAAGATCGTGTAGCGTGCGATATTATCGCCGGTCACCAGGCACTGTACGCCCAGCATCGTATGTTCGCGTGTGGAGGCAGTCAGCCGGGAGCGCCGAAGTTCGGGATCGAAGAACTGAGAACGTTCTCCCTGGCCGGCAGGGTCCCAGGCTAGCGCAACATAACCTTTGGAAGCAAAGCTGCCCAATGCGTATTGCCAGGCTTCATGTGCTTTTGCTCCCGCTTCGTGGCCGAGCGGGAACAGAATCGCAGGGTAGGGTCCAGTCCCGTTTTTTGGCAGGTAAAGATTAGCGGTCACGTAAAACTGGGGTTGGCTTTCAAATATGATCTTCTCAATACGGAAGTTTTCACGATCGATAACGCCAACCACCCTGGCGTTCAGAGGCGTTTTCAAAGGCAAGTCCCCGATGTTTGCCAGCATTTGCCGCCGTGCGCGCGCCCCTCTTTCTTTGACCTCCAGCGCGCTGTCCGGTTGAGTGCGCCGATCGAGGTAGCCCGCGGCCTGATTCACGAGGTACTTATTGAGCATCTGGGGAAGGTCACGAAGTTCCCCGATTGCGCTGGTGAAGTCCAGTTCCCCTACGGTCTGTGCGACCGCAGGTTGAAGCAGCAGAAGCGCCGTGAGAAGAGAGCGCATTAGAACTGCGCCTTGATACCAAACTGGATGATTCTGGGGTCAAGCGCCGATGTAATTCTCCCGAATTGCGGGGAGGACTGCGTGGCGTTGGGAAGATTGAACATCACGTTATTGAAAACGTTAAAAAACTCCGCACGAAATTCCGTGGAGATCCTTTCCGTAACCGAAGTGCGTTTCGTCGCTCCGAAATCCGTGTTGAAGTAATGCGGACCCCGAAGGATGTTCTTGCCTGAGTTGCCAAACGTACCGATCGTATTCGGAGCGAACGCGGCCGTATTGAAATATTGCGCGATCATCTCGCCATGGGTACGCCCGGCCGCCAGGTTAGGGTTGCCCCCGATGTAGTCCGCGCGATCGCGGCCGACGCCGCTAAAAGAGTTATCCCGGCCGCTGGCGAGTGAGAACGGGAAACCGCTCTGCAAGGTGACGATGCTGTTGAGCATCCAGCCGTTCACGAGTTTTGAAGCAAATCCGTGTACGGGGGCGTTCGGAATATTCCACACGTTGGAAAATTTAAAGTTGTGTGGAACGTCCTCCCGGGAGCGACCGTAATCGAAGCGGCGATTGTAAGGATTTGTCGAGTTGTAATCGTCGAACTTCTTCGACCATGTGTAGCTGGTTAGTATCGTATAGCCATGGCTGAATCGCTTCTCCGCGTTCAACTGCAAGGAGTGATAGTTGCTGTTATTGGCGGATTCATAGAGGCCGATGGGACCGAACTGCTGGTAGGAGCGACGCGCCTGCGTATTTCCCACGGACGAAGCGCCCGGCACATATACCGCCGGGTTCAACTCGCGGCTGTTTTCAGCAGCGGCGAAAAAGTGTGTACCTTTGTTGCCAAGGTATGCGGCCCTAAATACCCAATCGTGTCCCGCCTGCCGTTCCAGCGACAAGTTCCACGTCATCAGGAGAGGGAGCCGGAAATCCCGTTGATAAACGGCGCGGAGAGTCGCTGGTAAAGTGAAAGGCACTTCCTGTCCGGGGATGGCCGGACCGTACTGTGCCGGAAAAGGATTCACCACGCCGGCACTGCCGTACGGATCTGAGAACGACACGCCGTTAAAAGTAAAGGTGGGAGCGAAAGGCGCGATATTTGCGTATGGATTATAGGCGCTGGCCTGAATCGGCACATAAAAATAGCCGCCACCGCCGCGAAGACTGGTTTTCCCATCTTCGGTGACCCGGTAGGCGAAGCCAATGCGCGGCGCCAGGTTATTGAGCTGATTTTCGGCCCCAGCCTTGGGGCAACCCGCGTCCGGGCGATCACCCCCGTAAATCAGACCGGGGGGAGCGTTCGGATAACGCTGCGAATGCGCGCCGGGGACAAAACATACCGCGCGGCCGGAGAGGTCGCGATACGGCGTCCATGGATCCCAGCGAACCCCCAGGTTCAGTGCAAGGCGCTGGTTGACCTTCCAATTGTCCTGGATGAATGCGCCCCAGCGATTGCCTCGAAGATTCTTAAACTCGCCGCCGCCTTGAGAAAACTGAGAGGCACGGCCAAGCATGAAATCGGCAAGACCATCACCCGACAACTGTCCGTTGAAGGAAAAATTGCCATCCATCTGAAATGTGTTGACGATTTCATTGCTGAGCCGAACGAGTTCGCCTCCGAAGTGCAACTCGTGGCCCCGGCGAATCCAGGTCAGGTTTTCGCGCCAGGTGTAGTCGCCGCGGTCAAATGCGCCGAAATGATTCGTTCCCAGACCGAAGCCCCCGCTGATATTTAGCGCGAGCTCAGGTCCCGCCTTCAGAGCGGATTTTGCCGCTGACGAGATCCGAACACCCGCATCGGGGTAGCCGAAAGGTCCGCTGGTGCGCGATCCGCCCACCTGCTGGTTCCAGCCGAAGGTACTGCTCAATAGCAGAGTGGGTGCAAAGGTAAACGTATGGTTCAGTCCGGTATTCTGCACCCGCACTTCATTTCCAGAGCCGTTTGCGGCAAGTACGTTGTCTTGCGGCGGTACTACCGCGGGTTGGTTGAACTTGCTGTAAAAGTACCGCACGCTCAGTTGGTTCCGGCCGCTTGTATAGTCGAGTTTAGGCATCCATTGATCGTCATGCTGTTCGCTTTTCGTACCGAGGTAGGTCAACTGCCTGCCTGGTCCATTAGGAAGTGAGATGCGATCGAGGAAGTACTTTGCCACCGGATCGATTCGGTTGGTGGGGATCTGGTTGTTTGGAAATGGCTCCCTGGTAACGGGATCTACAAGTTGCCTGGCTACTCCAGAGAAATCTCCGCGCCGTTCAGCAGTAGTCGGCACGAAGGTGATGTTGCCGGATGCCGCTGTGGTGACGCGTGTACCTTGATATGTGCCGAAGAAAAAAAGTTTATTCTTCAAAATGGGACCACCCACACTTCCGCCAAACTGATTGCGTTTCAACGTATCCTGCGCCGGGGCGAAGAAGTTCCGTGCGTTGAGATTTCCGTTGCGCAGGAATTCGAAGACCGTCCCATGCAACTGGTTGGTGCCCGATCTGGTAACGATGTTCACGATGCCGCCGCCGGCATTGCCATATTCGGCGGTGAAGTTGTTCGCCTGAAGATTGAATTCCTGAATGGCATCCGGATTTGGGAAGGGGACGTTCACGTTCAGATAAGTGTCGTTGTGGCTCACGCCATCCAGTTGATAGTTGACCTGCCCCATACCGGCGCCATTAACGCCCGCTGTCTGTTCGTTGGGATAAACACCGCCGTGTCCACAAATGCGGCAGCCGTTTCGACCCAGGTCCACTGTGCCCGCCGAGAGGAAGACCAGGCGCTGCGCGAGACGGCCGTTCAATGGCAGTTCGGTGATCTTCTCCCTGTCCACCAACTGCCCCACCGTTCCGCTGCGTGTGTCTACGAGGTCGGCGTTGGCCTCTACCGTAACTTTTTCGCTGACCTGTCCGATTCGCAGCGTGATGATCTGGTTAGCAAGCTGGTTTACGGCTAATGTGATTCCTTTTTGAAGGTAAGTGGCAAAGCCGGATTTATCAGCGGTCAACTCGTAGACTCCAATGGGAAGGCGGGGGAAAAGAAACGTCCCATCTTCACCCGAGCTGTTTCCGGTTGAGAAACCGGTATCAATGTTGCGGATTGAGATATTAGCCGCCGGAACCGGAGAGCCTGAGGCGTCTACCACCGTGCCGCCCAGACTGGCGGTAGTGTATTGTGCGGAAGCGGTCACGCTTAACGCTAAAAATACTAATAGAACCCAGCGAGTTGCCATTGTATTCTCCTGAAAATGATTGAAGTGAGATCCGGCGAGGAGAGGAACTGCCCGGCTGCGCTAAATATTTGTGGCATGAAACGACCGAAACATAAGCAAATAGGATTGGGCTGCAAAAGTCAAGCCCCCTGTTCATCCGAAGTGCCACACCCCAAACGAACTGTCTTAAACGAAGTAGTCGATGAATAGCCGGTCCACCGCCACATTCTTCTCCAGTCCGCCCCAGTCGGCGCCCTTCAACGGATCGGCGACCGTACCCACACCCTGATCGTTTCGCAGCAGCCGTTTGCCGGTGTGCTCGTTCAATGCCTTGTACAGGTTCGGCGCCGGCATGGTCCAGTGTTTGCTGTCGTTGGCGAATTTCTGATTAGTGGGAAGCATCGCCACCAGCTTCGGGTGATTCATCTGTTCCAGGGCAGGTTTCAGCGTGGCGTTGTGGCTGCCGTGGTGGCCCACTTTATAGAAAATGGTTCGCTTCAACAAGTCCGGAACATCGAACGTTTTAATATCGAACCACGAGTCCCAATTCCCCACTTGTGCATCCCCGGGGAACAGCAGCACGTCTCCGTCCGGAAACTCAAATGCCAGCACGAGGCTGGTGTTGTTGATGTATTTGTCCATCTGCAAGGCCAGCGAGGAGGCGGAATTAAACGCCTGACTATCGATGCGCCTCCAGGCTTCCCGTGTGTCGTTATAGCGAGCCAGAGTGTCTGCCAATGCGATGTTGTCTTGCTGGGAACCGAGAGAAACGCCAGTCTTTTCCACCACCACGCTACGCCGCCATTGAGCGGAGAAAGGTAGTTGGCGTTGACTCTCAGATTCGTCGTCGTTGCCGAGTCCCAACATCAACGCGCGGTCGTAGCTAGCGCCGGCACGCTCCATGGTGCGTAATTGGGATTCCGTGGGCGGTGGCCCCAGTACGTAGATTTTGAGCCCGGCAAACTCCCACACATCGCCGGGCGAGCCGAACCGCAGGTTGTCCTTGCCCGCTTTCTTCTTCACGAAATCCATCGCTTCCCGCGGCTGCCCGGCGATCTTGCCGTCTGCCGCAAGGCCGGTGAATTCCGCGATTTGCGCCACTCCGCCGTGCATCTGCTCATAGTCTTCCGGATTGGAAACAGCCAACTGCTGGAGGCCGCTGAGCGCCGCCGCCAATGTGACCTTGAGGCCCTCGTATTTTTCACGAAGATCCGTCGCCACCTTACTGCGCGGGTTTTCGAGCCATCCGAACCACGCTTCGCCGAACGTCAATTTGTCGTCGAAAATGGTTTTCGCGGAATTGAAGATCGACACGTGATCCATGTGTTCGTGCGTAACGACAACGGCGTCGATGTGTCCACCGGTAGTCTCCGCGATGTGGTTCACGATCTCGATTTGTAGATCCTTTTCTTTCGCATCGGGGTCCAACCGCGATCCAGCAAACATTCCGCAATCGATCAGGATGTGCTGCTGCTGGCCGCCATTGAAAAAGGTAAGCAGAAAGCAGTCGCCCAGACCGACACGATACATGCGGATGCGTGCGCGCCGCGATTCCGCCACGCCGCTCGTTTTGACCTGCTTGGCGGGCGTTTTCTTCACCGTCGCTTTCGCAGGCTGCTTCAGCGCTTTCTTTTTTACGGCCATGCTATTCATCCTCCTGTTCATGCACAGCCGCGAAGGGCTCCGCGAGAGACGCATCCGCCCCGAAATATGTCGCTCGCAGGGAATTCTCCGACAGGTTTGTGGCGGTCTCAATAGCGGCTTTCGTGCGGCTCTCGTTCACAATATTCTTCAAAATCACATAGTCGATGCCGGAGGTAGTGGTGTTCACAATCAGGCTGGCGCCTCCCATCACGTATGCCTTGACGCCGTCTTGCTCCACCTCGCGCCGTTGCGTGATTTGTAACACCGCCTGCGGCAGAGGCCGGCCTTGCGGACCGGTTCGTTCGACGCGCCGCAGGGCTCTGACGTAGGGTCTGGCGCCGGGCAACGTCAAATCGAGCCCGAATAGCCGATCGAATCCGGGACTTGTGTCAAATGCTTTGTCAAACCACTTGGCCAGGGTCCAGCGCCACTTGGCTGTTACCCGGAACGAATCTTTGCGGCTGGACGCGTAGCGGAAATCTTCCTGTACGAACTCCCCAAGCAGCGCCGCCAGTTCGTTGCACTTGCCAGTGTAAGACCCCGCGTTCAGACTCTGCCACGACAAACTGTCTTCGGAAGCGCTCTTCAATCCGTCGATCTTGATTCCCCAACTTTTGAAAGATTCCACGAACGCTAGACGGTAGTGCAGCGAGTCGTCTTTCACCACGTCGAAATCCGCGGTAATGATGGCCCGCAGATACTCTCCAAAAGTGATGTCGGTGGGCGGCAGATAGTCTATCGCCCGGATACACATGGTCAGAACCTGCGCCGCGGATTTGGTGAGTTGATCGGTCAACAGGTCGACCAACGGCTGCGGTAAATCCTCGCGGCAGCATGCGGTCCCATCCCCGGGGTTGGCCAGGCGCAGCAGCTTTGCCGCTCTGGTTTCGTAGATCGATACCAGCGCGCCGTACACGGCGGCCAC
>JANYCV010000557.1 GCA_025360145.1 Acidobacteriaceae bacterium | reverse complement strand
GTACCCCGGTGCTGTTCTTAACCGCCCGGTCAGACGAAGTAGATCGCGTATTAGGCCTGGACTTAGGGGGTGACGATTACATCCGCAAAAAGCGCCGCCGCAAATTTTTGACCACCACGTTTTTCCGGGCTTTAAGTTTCTTGGACAGCGACGGCAAGACCAAGGAAAACGATGGTACGACTCAGGGGACGGACGAGAAAATCCTGCGTTTGTTCTATGATGTTGAAGAGTTGAGCCTGAAGCAGGCCGACGCGCTGGAAGATATTCAGAACAAGGTGTTGATCGAAGATGCCGTGGATCCGGACAAGAGCATTGTGGTGGCGCGTGCGTTCGAGCCGCTTTCCAAGGCGGTGGTCAAGCAGATCGGTGAACTGGGGATTAGCAAGATTCGCGTAGTGGATACCAGTGTGGATGACGGCATTATTATCAAATGCCTGAAGAAGGATCCCACGAAGAATCAGGACGAGGCCTTGAAGGACATTTACCGCCGGCTGCGGCCTGGGGATCCACCGACTGCGGCCAACGCAAAAGCGTTGATCAAGCGGCTCTTTTTTGACCCGAAACGCTATGATTTGGGCCGGGTTGGCCGCTACAAAATCCAGCAGAAGCTGGGTATCAAAGGAAGCGACGACGTGCGAATCCTGACCAAGGACGACCTCGTGGCGGCCACCAAGTATTTGCTGCGCCTGAAAAAGGGCGAGGGCAGCCTGGATGACATTGATCATCTGGGAAGCCGCCGCATCCGTACCGTTGGCGAATTGCTCGCCAACCAGTGCCGGGTCGGATTGGCCCGCACGGAACGACTGGTCAAAGAGCGCATGACGCTGTTCGATCAGGAGCTCGACACCATGACGCCCGCGAAGTTGATTAACCCGAAAGCCCTGTCCGCCGTCGTCCGGGATTTCTTCGGACGCAGTCAGCTGTCGCAGTTCATGGATCAGATTAATCCGCTCGCCGAACTAACCCATAAGCGCCGCTTGTCGGCCCTTGGGCCAGGCGGTCTCTCGCGGGATCGTGCGGGCTTTGAAGTGCGGGACGTTCATCCGTCGCATTACGGGCGTATTTGCCCGGTGGAAACACCGGAAGGCCCGAACATCGGCTTGATTGCGTCGCTGGCAACCTTCGCCCGCGTGAACGATTTCGGATTTATTGAAACGCCTTATCGCAAGGTCGAAAACGGTCGCGTGACGAATCACATTGATTACCTGACCGGGGATCGCGAGGAGAACTTCATCGTTGCCCAGGCCAACGCAGTAATTGATGACAAGGGTCATTTTCTGGGCGAACGCGTCATGTGCCGTTGCAAGGGCGACTTTATTGACGTTGAGCCGTCCCGGGTGAACTACATGGACGTCTCGCCCAAGCAGCTGGTATCCGTGGCGGCGGGTTTGATTCCGTTCCTCGAACACGACGACGCGAACCGCGCGTTGATGGGCTCGAACATGCAACGGCAAGCCGTTCCGCTGCTGATCACGGAAGCTCCGCTGGTGGCCACGGGTCTCGAAGAGCGGGTGGCGCGTGATTCGCGCGCCGTGCTGGTGGCGGACGAGTCGGGAAAAGTGGCCTCGATTGTGGGCGACCAGATCATCATCACCAAAGACGGCAAGCTGCCGGAAGGTAAGAAGAAGATCAAACACGATCCCAGCGAGGGGATTTATGTACATCACGTTCGCAAGTTCATGCGTTCGAATGCGGCCACCTGCATCAACCAGAAAATCCTGGTGTCGAAAGGTGACACCGTCAAGATGGGCCAGGCGATTGCGGATGGTCCCTGCACCCAGGGCGGCGAACTGGCGCTTGGACGCAACGTGTTGTGCGCGTTCATGCCATGGAATGGTTACAACTTTGAGGACGCCATCCTGATCAGCGAGCGAATCGTCAAAGACGACATTTTCACTTCAATTCACATTGATGAGTTTGAAGTGGGCGCCCGCGATACCAAGCTCGGGCCCGAGGAAATTACGCGCGACATTCCGAATCTCGGGGATGAAGCGTTGAAGAATCTGAGCGCCGATGGGGTCATTCGGATTGGAGCCGAGGTGAAACCCGGGGATATCCTGGTCGGAAAAATCACTCCGAAATCTGAAACGGAACTTGCTCCGGAAGAGCGGTTGCTGCGCGCCATCTTTGGCGAAAAGGCCGCCGACGTGAAAGACACCTCCTTGAAAGTTCCTTCGGGAACGTATGGAATTGTCATGGACGTCAAGGTTTCGGCAAAAAAAGAAATGGAGCTGACCACCAAGTCCGCGGTCACGGAGGCCAAGCGCCATTCCAAGCAGGTTGAAGAGGAATATAAATCGAAGATCGATGAATTGCGGGAGCAACTCACCGAAGCGCTGTCGAATATTCTGCTGGGCGAAAAGATTCCGCTGGACGTGGTCAACAGCGAGACCGGCGAGATCATCATTCCCGCCAACCGCAAGATTACCAAAACGCTGTTGCGCAAGCTGGCGACCGTTTATGACCGCATTGAAATCGACCCGTCGCCGATCCGTAACAAGATCAATGAAATCATCGGCAGCTTCAAAAAGAAGTTTGATGATTTGCAGATGCAACACGACGAGGAAATGGGCCGGGCTGAGGCCGGTGATGAAGTTGATCCCGGCGTGATCAAGTCGGTCAAAGTTTACATCGCCTCAAAGCGCAAGTTGTCGGTGGGCGACAAGATGGCTGGTCGCCACGGTAACAAGGGCGTGGTCGCAAAGATTGTAGCCGAGGAGGACATGCCTTATCTGGACGATGGAACGCCGGTGGACATCGTCTTGAACCCGCTGGGTGTGCCTTCCCGTATGAACGTGGGGCAGGTGCTGGAGACGCATTTGGGTTGGGCTGCAAAGCTGCTGGGTCTGCGGTTTGCGACGCCGGTGTTCG
>JANYCV010000548.1 GCA_025360145.1 Acidobacteriaceae bacterium | reverse complement strand
CGCGAGTTGCGTGGCTTCCCAAGGCTTACCGAATAGGGCATCCAGGAAATCGGTAGACCCCGCTGCCAGACCCACCGGGGTCTACCGTCAGAGTCTCCCGCAGCGGGGTGCGCTTTGCGCGGTAACGCATCCTCGGATGTTATCAAGCTAAGCATTTACGACTGTCAACGCCAAAGAGGAATGTCCTGTTTGGTGGGTGGGTGAGAACAGGGAGGACCTGTTAGGATGACGGTTGACTGGACCGGGGTCGCGCCCCGGAATCGGCACAATTTAGCTGCCCGCGTGGGCGATCGATTTGACCCGCAAACACCAATGACGCTGTGATTAAATGTCGGTGGGAATGCCGAAGCAGTACAGTGTATTGTCGGCGGTCCCGAAGCAGACGTGTCCATTCGCCAGAGCTAATCCGCTGGAGTTCACCGGCGACGTAACCGCCTTCCCGCTGGAGTACAGCTCTCTCCCCGTGGCGGCATCCAAAGCATAGAGAATCGCCGGATCGCTCGACAACGCGAAGACCAAGCCGTTCACTACCACTGGCGCAACAGGGGCGGCTAGATCGCGCGAAGTCCAAGCTGGTTCCAAGACCGGCTTGCCATCGTGATCGGTGATTTTAAATGCGCTGATGCTGTGCGGTAAAGCAACGTAGATCCAGCGCGTCCCGTTCGAATCCGGCCACGTCGCCAATCCGTTCACAGGTGCAAGCGGCAAGCTCATCGACAACGCGGCACCGGGGCGGCGGGCATCGAACAGAATCAAACGTCCCGGCTGCGCGACGGCAACCAGCAGTTCCCTACCCTTCCACTCAAAGGGGACCGGAGCCGACATAATCTTTTCAGGCGCGGGTGGGGTGAAGGAGTGGCTGAGCTTGAGTGTGTCCGGAGTCAACGACAGAACCGTACCGTCGCTGGACGCCGAATAGATGGCTCCGTCAAAGCCAACCGAAAGCCCGGCATTGGCCGCGGGAGAGAACCGCATCGCCTTCAAACCCGGCTCCGTCACATCCATCGCCCAAACGCCATCCGGCGCTCCACCGCAGTTCCCGGAGGTCGTCGTATACGCCGATTGGCCCGCGAAGTTCAGATTGGAGGCTCTCGCGTTCGCCGGAACGAACTTCACCGGGTTTCCAATATCCTGCCCGTTGGTAGTGCGGATGGTGTGTAGCGCACCGCCGCTCGCCAGGACATAGAGCGGCCTCGGCGGTGTGGGGTCCTCCGACGCATCGTTCGGTGCAACCTGCGGAGCAAGCACCGGTGCCGCTGTAAGCCCGGCGCCGCACGGCCACTTCGACGCCGCATCCGGTACGGTTTCAAGGTGGCGCTTCCAGAAGATCCGCCCCAGGTCGGCGTCCAGCGCGTACACGTTATCGGATGCGCCGGCGACAAAGACGAGTTCCTTCATCCCCCGGTGCGTAATAATGGGGCCGAAGATCACCGGCGCGGTCAACGAATTTAACCCGCGCGATTCGTTGTCGAGCTTCAGTTTCCACAGCAGCTTGAACTGCTTCAAGCTATCCCGCGTGATGTATCGTTCGCGCTTCTGCCAGCCGCTGCGTTGTGGATCACCGCCATGGTTCAGCCAATCCGGCACCGCCGCCATCAGCAGAACGCTCAGGCCGAGAACACCGAATACCGCGCTAATCTTTTTCATCACCTAGCGATTATTGTAAAACGTTGCCCGTCAGCCAGACACTCTTGTGTTCCGCCGGAAGCTCTTCCCCATTGGCGCGCCATTGCTATCGCTTCGGCTGCTCATTCCGCAATGCCCTCGAAGCTGTCCACCGTCAAGTGACAGTTTACGGCATTAGCGTGGCGCGTCCGATCCGGGAATTTGCCGTCCCGATAGTGGAGCGCGTCAAAGAGTACGCGCATTATGCCGGTGGCGGTCATGCGTCGTCCCAAACGTGCTTTGTGAGCCTACGGGTTAGGTTCTGAATCGACTTCCTGCCTGGTCACTTCCCGTTCCGGCAGGACCTTCCCGGCCGCCTGCTGCCGGCGTGCCTTCCGGACTCGAAGACGCTGAAACTCCGCTAGTGCCTTGCGCTGCTCTGGCTCGTTGCCAAGCTTTCTGTACACTTGCGAAAGCTGGTAGTAGGGAACCTCATCCTCCGGGTTCAATGAAATCGCTTTGCGCAGGTGGGGCAGCGCCAAGTCAGGCTTATCAAGGGCGAGCAACGCGCGGCTCATCCCAACTTGCGCTTCCTGAAAATCGGAATCGCCCTTGAGCGCAATTTCAAAAAACTCACGCGCCTTGCCGAATTCCGCCGACTTGCGATTGATTTCCGCCGCCTCATAGGCCGCGTTGGCATTGGTGGGATCTCGCTGCAACTCCTGTTCGAATTCCGCCAATGCGCCTGCCAGCTTCTCCGCCGTCGATTCGCGCTGCCGCGACTGCGACAATAATACGCGACCCAGCCGGTAGTGGATGTTCGGCCGGCCAGGGTCGCGCGCGAGCACGTTCCTGTAATCCATAAGCGCGAGATCATATTCACCCTGACTTTCATGGGCTTCGCCGGCGGCTTGATGCCTCCAGACCGAGTCCGGCGCCACATCAGTCAATTTTTTCATCGCCAGGTAGGCGAAATTCCCGAACAGCCGGCCTGCGTGATAGAGCACCTCCGGATCGTCCGGATAGAGCCGGGAAAGCTCGAGCGCCACTTCCACCGCCTTGCTGTCGCGCTGCAGAGCGGTGTAGACCCTTTGCAACTGCAGGCCCGCCATCCGTTTCAATGCAGGATCGGTGGATCGCTGAAAGCCCTTCTCCAAACCGGGCAGTGCCTCGCCATAGCGGCCAATCTCAGACAAAGACATCGCCAGCAGGACGCCGGCATTCGGCAAAGTGGGCTTCAGCTTCAGGGCCTGGCGAAGCACCGGAACCGCTTGCGCGAATTTGCCCTGCTGAAAGTAGATTACCCCAAGTTTGGCGTGAATCTCCGCTGTTCCGGGGTCCAATTCGCGCAGCTTTATGTAAGCTTTCTCCGCCTCCGCGTAACGATTTGCGGCTAACGCGCGCTCCCCCTCCTCAAAGTAGCGTTGAATCGCAGCGGCACCGGGGGGCTGACCGAAGACGTGGAAACCAGACAAAAACAGAAATAGGAGTGTTCTTTGCATTGCCTTGCTCCGCGTGGGATGGATGTGAAGATAGCACCAAAAGAAAAGACCCGCCAAGCCGATTCAGGCGTGGCGGGTCTGGTTGTTAAAGTTGTTGCCTAAAAGAGGAACTTAAGCCCAACCTGATTGATGCGGCCGGCCCTGGCTCCGGTGATTTGCCCGTATTGCTGCGAGCTTGTGTTGTGGCTCGGGCCGCCCCACTGGGTGTGGTTTAGCGCGTTGAACGACTCCAACCGCATTTGTAAACTCACCTTCTCGCGCAAGCTGAAGTTCTTAAATGCCGACATGTCCCAGTTGTTAATCCCAGGCGCACGCAGGATGTTCCGGCCTGAAGTGCCAAGGACGCCCGCCCGCGGCTGAGCGAATGCCTTGGTATTAAACCATTGGTCGATACTTTGCGTGAATCCGCTGCGAGGGTCTCCGACGAGATTGGCCCGATTGTTGAAATTATCCAGCAGACCTCCCAGGTCATCGGAGTAAATTGAGTACGGGAAACCCCGCTGGAAAGTGGCGATGCCGTTCACTTGCCACCCGCCGATGGCAACATCCGCTGCCTTGTTGACGCTGCCTGCATACTTCTGGCCGCGCCCGAAAGGCAGATTGTAGACGAAACTGGAAACCAGACGGTGGTCCACATTGAAATCCGAGAGCCCATGCTCTAGCTTCAGATTATGGTTGTCGATGGATCCCTGCCAACCGGTATCCGCGCCGCCAATGCCGGCGGCTGCGGATTTGATATCGAGGCTCTTGGCCCAAGTGTAAGCCGTTGTCAGTAGCAGTGCGCCGGTGCGATGTTCCAACTTCACATTGCCCGAGTGATAGCTGGAAGTACCGGACCAGTCGCTATTGATGAAGATCACGAAATTGGGATACGGCCTTCGCGCCAGCACAGGAGTTATGTTATTGGGATCGGTGGGCACCAGAGCCTGCGCAAAGTTACGGCGATTCAGCAGATGAGTACCCTTATTTCCGATATAGTTCACCTCCAGCTTCGTGTCTGATCCGATTTGGCGTTGCACGGAAAAAGACCATTGCTGTACGTATGGATTCCGGGGA
>JANYCV010000507.1 GCA_025360145.1 Acidobacteriaceae bacterium | reverse complement strand
CAAGGCACTATTACGTATTCACGGATACCGTTGTGTCACTAGGATTTCATGTTCGGACCCGTGCCCTCACCGGAAATCAATCACTTGCGAACAAATTATCCCGCTGACTGTAGAAGATGAGTCTTGCTGCGTGGTGGACGGGGCGTATTCGGCACGGAGCGATTCCAGGATTTCGTTGTAGAAGTTCTGGTCTTCGCCGGGCAGGACTACGTGTACGCGGGCGGCGAGGCCGTGACGGATTGCGTTGCCTCGAACGGCTTGTTTGCCGGCTTCGGTCATGTGGTGTGGACCTGAGGCGTTGCGGCTATTGGCTTCAATCTGACGTGCGGTGGCCATGGTTTTCGAGTTTCCCTTTTTCCAATAAAAATGCCGCACGCGGTGGCCCGGTGCGGCTTTGGGTTGGCGGTGCCCGCTTTCCCAATTCCAGTGTCCATGGGGTGTCAAGGGTTTTGGGTGGTCTTTGAGAAGGGTTTGTTGAAAACAGGGGAGATTCAGTTGCAAGATTGTTGAACTGAGCCGGTAACGGGACTCTTCGCGTGAATGGGCCGGAGCTTGAAGAGTCCGGATCTAAGGGTGCAAAGCACGGTGCGGTATGTGTACAATCCACCCATGCAAATGAAAATTCGTGGACTTCTTTCCGCCCTGGTAATGCTGTTGCCCGGCACTCAGTTCGCACATGCCCAGGCACCTGGGGTGAACTGGGAGGAATTGACTGCGGGCGACTTTGTAAAGGCCATTGAACGGGCGCGCGGAACGTGCTTGTTGCCAATCGGCATCCTGGAAAAGCACGGGCCTCAACTGCCGCTGGGCACCGATCTGATCAACGTCCGTTATGTATCGCAAAAGGGCGCGGAGCAAGAGTTCGCCGTTATTTTCCCGGCGTACTATTTCGGGCAGATTTTTGAGGCGAAACACGAACCAGGGACGGTCGCGTACAGCTCGCGGCTGCAATTGGAACTGCTGCAAGAGACCACGGATGAGATGGCTCGCAATGGCTGCAAGAAGATTCTCATTGTGAATGGGCACGGTGGGAACAACAGTCTGCTGCCCTTCTTCGCGCAGTCGCAGCTCGGTTCACGGCACGATTATGTGGTTTACGTTTACCTGCGCGGGCAATATCCGCCGGGCCGTCCGGCATTGAAGTCGAAGGTGGATTCGCACGCGGGGGAATCGGAGACGTCGCATACGATGATTTCGCGCCCCGACCTGGTTCACCTGGATCGTGCGGCCAGCGAATCGGGGGCGGATCGAAACAGGCTCGACCTGCCTACTGGTGTTTATACGGGCATTTGGTGGTATGCGAAATTTCCCGGCCACTATGCGGGAGATGCGGCGGCGGCGAATACCGCGCTTGGGGAGTTTGACATGAAGGCATGGGCTGATGGGATTGCAAGCGCGATCCGGTCCATCAAAGCAGACCAGGTTTCTCCGCGGCTGCAGGATGAGTTTTACGACAAGGCGAAGGAACCGATCAGGACGGCGCAGTAGAAGTTTGCGAATCGGCTGAATACGACGGATCTTTTTGCAAGACTTACCGGGGACGGAGTCTGATTTTCCCGAGATGGAAACCGCCCGGAAAAACCGGATTCGCGTCGCCTGTTGTCGTGGGTGGACATGGACGTAAGAGTCAGTTAGGCGGATATGCGAGATAATCGCCGAATGATGCAGGGGAAGCTGACTGCAATCGACACCAATGCCGTCCAATGGGAAGATCGCTTTAATGAGAAGATCGGCCGGACACTGTACCGGTAGCGCAAGAATCTGAGGGATGAACGCATTTCAATGCGCGGTTCGGGCTCTGCCGGCTGAAGAAGTTGTAGGCATGGCTTGCCTGATCAGCCGAACACCACTCGAGATGGTGCATCCCAGACGTTCAGGCCTTGTCTATGGGGTGTCAATGGTTTTGGGCGGTTTCGGGGAAGGGCTGTTATGGCCGCCGATTCACGCTGATTAACGCAGATTTTTGAACGCACGTTTCCTGTTGTTGCGGTAAGCTGATTACACTGCAATGGCGCTCTCAACTGGCGAAAAACTCGGCCCCTACGAAATCCTCTCCCCGCTGGGGGCCGGAGGGATGGGCGAAGTGTATAAGGCTCGGGACACCCGCCTTGACCG
>JANYCV010000502.1 GCA_025360145.1 Acidobacteriaceae bacterium | reverse complement strand
TCGTCCACGATGAGTTCCGGCCGGCTATTCCTTGATCGGGTTGGTCGCCACCAGAGCCCGTCTCCGCTTCACCGGCAGGCTCAGACTAACATGCAATTTCCGGAAGCCTTGGAAAAGGGGACATTTCTACTTTGCGGGGACGGGGGACATTTCTACTTTGCGGCGACAGAACAATTCATTCGATTGACACCGTTCCAGCTTAGTGATATCCTCTCAACTAACATTGCGACAACCTCTTTGCAGTAGCTGACCGTCGGCAAGGGGTAGTCACGCAATGTTATCTAGTTCGGCGTGGGAATGTGGGAGCAGTTTAAGGGGCGAACGAATGCGTTATCGAATGACCAAGAATGTTGTTCTTTTTTTCGCGGCGGCAGCGTTGCTGCTGGCGCAAAGAGCGGATAGGGCCACTTTGACGGGTGTCGTCACGGACTCCACCGGAAGGAGTATAGCCGGTGCGGTCGTAAAAGTGCGGAGCGACAGCACGGGCATCCTTACGGAAATTGTCACGAACGAAGCCGGTGCCTACTCGTCACCGTCATTGGTTCTCGGCGCCTACACCATTACGGTGGAACAGGCGGGCTTCAAAGCCGCAATCTACCCAGGGCTTCGGCTGGTAGGCGGCCAGGTCTCCCGGCAGGACGTCGTTCTTGAGCTGGGATCGGTGACGGAACAAGTTACCGTGTCTGCCTCAACGGAAATCCTCAACACCACTAGCGCCGATGTTACGCATACGGTGGATTCCACCTTCTACAGCAACCTCCCGGTTGTGATGGGTGCGGACATTCGCCTCGCCGAGGCACTGTTGGTACTGCAGCCCGGCTTTACCCCAATGAAGCCCAACGGCGACCCCATGTTCCGCGGTAGCCAGTTCGGCTCGCGATTGAACGGCGGTCAGTCCTTCGCTGCGGAAAACTTCTTTGACGGCGTGGCTTTCGGTTATGCCGCGGGCCACAATCAGAGCCATGAAAGCGCGCCGCCCATCGAGAGCGTCGGCGAAATGAAGGTCATCACCTCGGTTTATTCGGCGCAGTATGGCCACTCGAGCGGCGGCACCGTTGAGTACTCGTCGAAGTCCGGTACAAAGGACCTGCATGGCAGTTTCTACGAATATTTTGCCAACGATGCCCTCAACGCCCGCGGGTTCTTCCCCGATAAGGTGACGAAGGTGAGAAACAATGCCTATGGCTTCACGATCGGCGGACCTGTGTACATCCCCAAAGTTTACGATGGGCGAAACAAGACGTTCTTCTTCACCAATTTCGACTGGCTTGCGTTCCGCTCCGGCGTGCTGCCTGGCTTCGGCAACACCACCCCGGTCGATGCGTTTAAGCAGGGCAACTTCAGTTCGCTGATCACAGGGCGCCAGAGCGGTACCGATGCCCTTGGCCGGGCCATCATTGAGGGACAGATTTTCGATCCGTCCAGCACCCGCCTGGTGAATGGAGTTCCCGTCCGCGACGCGTTTCCCGGCAATACCATCCCAGCGAGCATGCGTAGCGGAGTAGCCAACAAACTGGTACCGCTGATGGTGCGTCCCGACCGCGCCGGTCTTGCTTTCAATGTAGCGGGCAACCCAGCCGGCGACCAGACATGGATTGCCGACTTCCGGACGTTCGTCTTCCGGGTGGACCATCAGTGGAGCGATAAGCTCAAATCCAGCAGCAGTTTCTTCTGGCCGAGGCGTCCCGCCATCCGCAACTGCGGCGAGGTGGGCGGCTGCGTCTCTCAGTTCGACCCCAGAGTGTCGCCTGAAAAGAACGATAATTATATCGGCAACGGTTTTTATCAGCGGATTTCGACGCAACACGCCACCCAGCAGTTTGATTACATCATCAAGAGCAACCTGCTCTATCACGCAACAGTATCCTGGGACCGCTGGTTCATGGGCGGAGTTCCTATCGCGGCCGGAGTGGGTTGGGCCGACAAGCTTTGGGGAACGGACAAAAGCGGACTTATCGACAAGACAGCTGGGCCGCCGAACATGACGTTCTCGGGCAACATACCGTACACACAACTCGGCATGCAATGGACCGGCTTCGGCTTTGAAGCCCACAACCGTTGGCAATTCACCAACGACCTCACGTGGGTGAAGGGCAAGCACTCCATCAAGGTTGGCTACGAATTCCGGGAGCACCAGTTCAACTTCCATGGCTGGGCCGCATCCACCGGCGGTTCGTTCAATTTCAGCCGTCTCGGTACCGGCGGTTATGACTCGAACGGCAACAACCTCGCCCCGACAGGCGATCCGTTTGCCTCGTTCCTGTTGGGACAGGTTCAAGCGGCCAACTACTCCATTCCAGCGTTCACCACCTTCAACGGTAACTACACGTCCACGTACATTAATGACGACTACAAGTTGTCCAGCAAGCTGAACGTGACTCTGGGCATGCGGTTCGATTACCAGATGCCATGGACGGAACGCTTCGACAGGTTCTCCTCCTTCGATCCGTCGGTTCCTAACCCAGGTGCCGGTGGACGGCCTGGAGCCTTGCTGTTTGCCGGTAATGGTCAGGGGAGGACCGGATCCCGAACGTTCGATAAGATCCCGATGGATGCGTTCGGCCCACGCTTAGGATTTGCTTATAAACTCAACGATAAGACCGTTGTCCGCGGCGGCTATGGCATCTACTATGCCGGTGTCACCTTCGGCCAGGGCGGCAGGCCCACCATCGGATTCGAAGGAAACCCGACCGCACCAAACCTTACTAACGGCCTGTCCCCTGCATTTAGTCTGGATAACGGCTTCCCCAGAGACCTGATCAAGCTGCCTCCGTTCATCGATTCCACCTTTTCGAATGGCACGTCGCCCGTGGCCTATCCGGCTGACGGCCTTGTGCAGCCGCGCTACCAGAACTGGTCCGCCACATTCCAGCGCCAAATCGGCAAAGACATGATGCTCGACGCCACCTATGTCGGCAACAAAGGTACCCGCCTACCGCACAACCCTCAATTCCTAGGGACGGGCTACAACATGAACGATCCTAAGCTGCTGGCCCTCGGCACCAAGGTGCTGCAGTCTGACATCAATTCGCCCGAAGCCAAGGCAGCCGGGATTGCCGTGCCATACGCAGGGTTCCGCGGCATCGTCGCGCAGGCGTTAAGGCCCTTCCCGCAGTACCAGTCGATTGAATACCGCGACGTGCCAATTGGCAAGAGCCAATACAACTCCGTCCAGATCATGCTGGATAAACGGTTCTCCAGCGGTCTCCAGTTCCGAACCTTCTATACATGGTCGCGGCTGTACAACAACCGTGCCGAAAGCGGCCAGCGCGGCGGAGGAGGCGTACAGGACCCCACCAACACGCAAGCGGGCGAGTGGTCTCTCAGTGGGGATGACGTGCCGCATGCGTTTCTATTCTCCGGGACTTATGAATTGCCCTTCGGTAAGGGTATGAGCGGGTTGATGGGTAAGTTCCTCAGAGGCTGGACCATGAACGGCATCATCCGCTACGAGAGCGGTCGCCCGCAAATCATCACAATGAACAACGATCTCGGTGGTCTGTTGTTCAACACCACCAAGCGCCCGAACCGCAACGCCAATACGTCTGGTGTTGCTGATGCCCAGGGCGGGTTCGACCCGAACCGGGGCGGCTACTTCAACCCGGCTGCCTGGTCTGATCCGGGTCCGCTGAAGTTCGGCAACGCTCTGTCGCGTGACGGCACGGTGCGCGGCTTTAAAAACGCAACCGAGGACGTCAGCATCTTTAAGGTGACGACCTTCGGTGAGCGGTACAAACTGCGGTTCGAAGCGCAGGGTGGCAACGTAACTAATCGCGTCATCTTCTGCGATCCGAATACGAACTTCAGTGCGGCGCAGTTTGGGCAAACCGGTACGCAGTGCAACCAGCCGCGCTCGGTCCAGCTCGGAATGAAGTTTGAATACTAAATAAGGTACAACAATTCACGGCACGGACGGTTCGCCGGACGTGCCGTGAATATTTCTAACTGCTCACCCCTACTCTCCTCGTAACAATCTGTGACAATATTGGCATGAGCAGGAGATTTTTGTGCGACGATCCGCTATAAGCAGACCCCGAAACGTGTGTGAGTGGCTGGTGGTCTGCCTGATAGTTTTCGCTTCCTCGCTGAATGCCGCGCAAGCCACGGGCGAACAGGCGGACGAGGCGATCAGACATGCACTTGCCGGTAAGCAACTTCTCCATCAGCAGAACTGGAAGGCTGCAAGGGAACAGTTTGCTCAATCTCTGAAACTCAATCCCCGTAATGCCGACGCCCAGATCGGGTTGGGTATTGCCGCTTGGGGCATGGGCGATCATGAGAGTGCCCTTACTACATTCCAGCGCGCTATCGAAATTAACCCGAAATCCGCGGAAGCCCATTATAATGTAGCGCTCGCCTTGAAAGACGTTGGCCAAACCGGCAAAGCGGAAACCGAACTCAGAACGGCGCTGAAACTGAATGCCGGTTATGAAGAAGCCGCCGTGGCGCTGGCTCTAATCCTGCAGCAGTCGGGGCGTTTGGATGACGCGATGACCCTCTATCGCGCTACGCTAACTCGCAACCCGCGTTCGGCGGACGCACACAACTGGCTCGGCGTTGCCTACATGCAGAAGAACGCTCTGACGGATGCCATCGCCGAGTTCCGCAAAGCGATTGCACTGAAACCCGATTATGTCAGAGCGTACAACAATCTTGGATCCACTCTGGCGCAAAGCGGGGACCTCAACGCCGGTATCGACGCTCTTGAAGCCGGTCTGAAGTACGCACCCGATGACGTGCAACTCCACCTCAACCTGGGGCTGGCTCTCGGGAAGAAAGGTAATTCCGAGGACGCCATTCGGCATTTCAATTATTTGGCCGATCGCGATCCCGACAACGCCGAGGTGCAACATCAGCTTGGCCAGACGCAGAGGCAGAAGGGTGATATCGAGGCTGCCATTCAGTCGTTCGAGAATGCGCTCAGGTTGAATCCGGAAATGCGCGAATCCTACTACAGCCTTGGGATGGCTTTGAAGCAGGTTGCCGCGGCGGAAAAGCGCAAGCGGCCTGCCTCGGCGCATGGCTTAAATGCTGGCGTCGAAAATCAGTTAAACCGCGGAAAGGAAGACCTCGCCAAAGGCGACACGCTGGCGGCGAAGGTTTGGTTTGAAAAAGCCATCCAGAGCGACCCCGAGTACGCCGAGGCCTACAATCTTCTGGGCTTCGTTCTTGGCAGAAGTGGCGACCTGCGAGGCGCAATCGAAAAGCTGGACAAGGCCGTTGCACTCAATCCTGGCCTCCCGGAGGCGCATTATAATCGTGGCGTCGCGCTCTGGTATTCCGCCGACAAAACTAATGCCGTCAAAGAGTTGCATGAGGCGTTGCGCCTGAATCCAGCCTTGGGTGAAGCTTATGGCTTCCTCGGAATGGCCTTTCGCGACTCCGGCAATCTCGACGGAGCGCGCCGGATGCTGCAACGATCCATTTCGCTCAATCCCAGACTGCCTTCCTCGTACGTCGATTTAGGCTTGGTGTTCTTAACGCAGCGTGAACTGGGAAAGGCGTTGGCGCAATTTGAAGCCGCAATCAACATTCCAGGGCCAACTGCGCAAGTGCCAGATCTCGATCTTGCCATTGCGGAGGTGCGGCGTGCCTTGGGCGGCAGTCCAGGGAATGCGGAAGCGCATAACGTACTTGGCCGCCTCCTCGGCTTGGCCGGAGCGGACGCGAAGCAGGTGCTTTCCGAATTTCGAGAGGCCATTCGGCTTCGTCCCGATTACGCGGAAGCTCACAATAATCTCGGCCTGGTCTTCACGCAGATTGGAGACGACGGACAGGCCATCGCCTCATTCCGGGAAGCCATCCGGCAATCGCCCGGCTTCGCGGACGCCCACGGTAATCTGGGGGCGGTGCTGACGGCGACCGACGCTGGCGAGGCCGTCCGCGAACTCGAAAAGGCTGTTCAACTCCAGCCTGCATTACTCAAGGCGCAATACAATCTCGCGCTCGCGTATGACGCAAGCCCCGCGCACGGCATCGAAAAGGAGATAGAGCAGTTGCGTAAAGTGCTGCTGCTAGAGCCAGACCTCCCCAAGGCGCATCTCGCGCTCGGCAAGGCTTTCCTGCGCAAAAATCTCGTAAAGGATGCGATCGCGCACCTGCAACAGGCGACACGCCTCGATCCAACCCGTGGCGAGGCTTATTACCAGCTTGGGCTCGCCCTGACTCGCGACGGCCGGCAGCAGGAGGCGAAGGTCGAGATCGAGAAGGGCCGCGCACTCATCGCGGCGGATCAGCGCGAGCAGAACCTCAACCTTGACCTAGCTGAAGGGAAGGAAGCGTTGGCCAAAGGAGAAATGTCCCAGGCAGTCGCAAAGCTGGCGCGGCTGGCGAAATTGAAGCCCGATGCACCGGAAGCGCAATACCAACTCGGGCTCGCCTTGGCCGGCAGCAACGACGTTGATGGAGCCACAGCCGCATTTCGCAAGACCATTGAACTAGCTCCCGGCAATGCGGGAGCGATAGAAAACCTGAAAAGACTCACCGGCGCCGGGTTGCCGGACGCCCGCCGGACTGCCGTGATCGAAGGCTACATCACGGATAAGCGCTATAAAGAAGCCGAACCATTGATACTCTCTTACTTGCAGGAGCAACCGGACTCCTGGTGGGGCTGGTATGCACTCGGCTACGTGCAATTCGGTCAGCAGAAGCTTGGCGAGTCGGTGAAATCGCTGGCGAAGTCGCTGCAACTTAATATCAATAATGCGAACGCGCATGAGGTGCTTGGCCGCGATATGATGATCATCGGGCGCTTCGACTTTGCCAAGATCGAGTTTGAACAGGCGGCCCGCCTCAATCCGAAGTCGGCCGAAGTCCGGCAGAGTCTGGGCAAATTGTTTTCCATCCAGGATAATTGGGTTCCCGCCAAGCGGGAGTTTGAAGCAGCGATCCAACTGGACCCGCTCTATATAGAGGCTTACGATGGCCTCGGCCTGGCGCTCGATGCCCTGGGAGACGATGCCGGTGCGATTGCAACGTATGAGAAGGCGATCCGGTTGAATGAGGAGCGCAAAGGAAACTTCTCCGCGCCATACGTGAACCTTAGCGCGCATTACAATCAGGCGGGCAATACCGCATCCGCCCTCGAATACGCCCACAAGGCTCTTGGCATCAACCCGAAATCCGACCCCGGCCTGTTTCAGATTGCCAAAGCGCACGAGCGTCTGGGGGAGTTGAACGCCGCTCTCGAATCGCTGAAGGCAGCGATCGCTATCAATCCAAGACCCTCTTCTTATCACTACGTACTGGGCACGGTGTACCGGCGCCTCGGTAAAACCGGCGAAAGTCGCGAAGCATTCGAACTCTTCCGCAAACTGGAGAAGGAATCCAGCGAGATCGACCAGAAAAAGCGCGATGCCGCTAGAGCAGATCCTGTTCGTTTCTCACCCCCCTCGAAAGGAGGCGCGGTTGAGTAAAGGCATTGCTCCGCGGAACCTGCCATCGCGTCGAAACTTTCTTCGTACCGCCGGCGGTTCAGGGCTATTGTTCTCACTCAGCCCGGCCGCCGATCGCCTGTTGGCCGAAACGGCGCCGCCTGGCGTCAAGTTCAGTGACGTGGCGGTCGAAGCCGGGCTTGGCCGTGCGCGGAACATTTCAGGCGATCCGCGGAATAAACAGTTTCTGTTGGAGGAGATGGGCTGCGGCGTCGCTCTATTTGATTACGACAACGACGGGTGGCTGGATATCTTCCTGGTGAATGGGACTGCTTTCGAAAGCGCAAAGAACTCCCGAAAGCCAACAGGTTACCTGTTTCGAAACAACCGCGACGGCACCTTCACCGATGTAACGGCAAAAGCCGGTCTGACCCGCTCGGGTTGGGGGCAGGGTTGTTGCGTCGGCGATTACGACAACGACGGCTTCGATGATCTGTTCATCACCTACTGGGGACGCAACGTCCTCTATCACAACAATGGTGACGGAACGTTCACGGATGTTTCAGAAAAGGCTGGTGTCGCCGGCGTGGGAAGCCGCTGGGGCGCAGGCTGCTGTTTTCTGGATTATGACCGGGACGGCAACCTCGATCTGTTCGTTTCTAACTATGTGAATTTCGATCCCGCGAGCGTACCGCGACCCGGGGAAGCGGAACTATGCCGCTTTAACGGCATTCCAGTTCCTTGCGGACCGCAGGGCCTTGCGGGGGGCACGAACATTCTGTACCGGAACCGCGGGGACGGTACCTTTGAAGACGTCTCGGAAAAGTCCGGAATTGCCAACCCGCGAGGACTGTCGTCGACAGTGTTCACTCGCGATAACTGGCGGCCGGCCGGATCTTACGGCATGGGCGCCGTAGCAGCCGATTTCGACAATGACGGATGGCCGGATATTTATGTTTCCTGCGATAGCGCTCCCAGCCTCCTCTATCACAACAACCATGACGGGACGTTCTCGGAAGCAGGCGTCGCGGCCGGGTGCGCTTTCGACGAGAACGGGGCGGCAATGTCAGGCATGGGTGTCGGGGTAGCCGATTACGATGGCGACGGATGGCTCGATATCGTCCGGGCCAACTTCTCAGACCAGGTGACCACCCTTTACCACAACAATGGCGACGGTACTTTTCAGGACGCCAGCCTCCAGGCAGGACTGGGTATTAACACCAAATACCTCGGCTTCGGCGCCGGTTTCTTTGACTTTGACAACGACGGTTGGAAAGATATTTTCCTGGCGAATGGTCATGTCTACAGCCAGCTCGCCGGTCGTAAATTGCACATCGGCTACGAGCAGCCGAAAGTCCTGTATCGAAATCTGGGTAACGGTCGCTTTGAGGACGTGTCATCCAGTTCGGGTCCTGGAATTGTTGCGCCGCATGTCAGCCGGGGATGCGCTTTCGGCGATCTGGACAATGACGGCTGTATCGACATTGTGGTGAACAACCTAGATGCGGCTCCCTCGCTGCTCAGAAACGATGGGGGAACGCGGAAAAATGCGCTGATCATCAAGTGTGTGGGAACCAGGTCGAACCGGAGCGCCATTGGAGCGCGGGTGAAGGTCTTGACCGGCAAACACACGCAGATGGACGAGGTGATGAGCGGATCCAGTTACTATTCACAAAACGACCTGCGGCTGCACTTCGGATTGGGCGCCAGCGCGAAAGCGGATACCGTGGAAGTGCTCTGGCCGTCCGGACTGAAGGAATCGTTCAAGGATGTGGCCGCGAATCAGTTGCTGGTGATTACCGAGACGAAGGGTATCGTCCGGAGAGAGCCGTTTAAGCCGGTTCGGTAAATGGAATGCCTCGATTCTTTTTGATGCGCCGAATCGCCGCCTTGGTCGCGGGCAGTGCGCTGGCGGCCTCGTCTCCAACTGACGTCCGGTTCACCGACTATACCGCCGCAAGCAAGATCGATTTCAAACACGAAGCATCGCCTACGTCCAACAAGTACCTGCCGGAAACCATGGGAGGCGGCGTTGCTCTGCTGGACTACGATAACGACGGCAGACTGGACATATTTTTCACGAACGGCGCGAAGATCGATGACCCGATGGCGGATGGAAAGATGCCCGACAAGTCCAGCCGCCGATTCTGGAATCGCCTGTATCATCAGAACGCCGATCACACGTTCACCGATGTGACTGAGAAAGCCGGGCTCACCGGAGCAGCGCAGAACCGGTACGGTATGGGTGTTGCGGTCGGCGATTTCGATGGGGATGGCTTTGAAGACATCTACGTCACCGGCTACGGCGGGAACACCCTGTACCGCAACAATGGGGATGGGACGTTCATCGACGTGACTGCGCGCGCTGGCGTCGCGGCAAGCGGGTGGAGCACCAGCGCGGGCTTTTTTGACTACGACAACGATGGAAAACTCGACATCTTTGTTTGCCGGTACGCGGACTGGACCTTTAAAAATAACCGCTACTGTGGGGAGAATAAGCCTGGCATGCGCGCCTATTGCCATCCAGACAATTTCGAGGGCGTCACCAGCATCCTGTACCACAACAACGGAGATGGTACGTTCACCGATCTCTCGGAGAAGAGCGGCATCGCGAATTCAAAAGGCAAAGCGCTCGGCGTCGCTTTTGCCGATTACGACAACGACGGCTGGACGGACATCTACGTCGCCAACGATTCCGTACAGTGCTTTCTCTACCGCAATAACCGGAACGGCACGTTTACGGAAGTCGCGCTGGCCGCCGGCGCCGGCTTCAACGAGGACGGGAAGACCTTCGCCGGAATGGGTACCGACTTCAGCGATTTCGACAATGACGGCTGGCCCGATATTGTTGTGACGGATCTCTCGAATGAGCGATACATTTTATTCAGGAACAACCGCGACGGCACCTTCACCGACATCACCGGTCCGTCTGGCCTGGGCCGGGCCACTCTCGCGTACTCGGGCTGGAGCACGCGCTTCTTCGATTACGACAATGACGGGTGGAAAGACCTGTTTGTCGCGCAGGGCCACGTGATGGATACCATCGAAAAAACCGCCCCCAATCTCAAATACCTTCAGCCGCCATTGCTGCTTAGAAACGTTGCCGGAAAATTTTTCAACGTCGATGCCGGCCCTGCATTCCAGTCCGTGTGGGCGGGGCGCGGCGCTGCATTCGGCGACCTTGATAATGATGGTTATCTTGATATCGTAGTCGC
>JANYCV010000488.1 GCA_025360145.1 Acidobacteriaceae bacterium | reverse complement strand
TGAAGCGATAATCGCCGTCCGTGATTCCCATGGCCATTGCGATAGGCGCGGGCTTCTGGTTCTCCGCTACCTTCATCTCCGCGGTTAGCGCTTTCTTGCTGGCGAGGTCCGCCGGGGATGCGATGCGTTCAATCTCATCCTGTGGAACTGTTACAGTGCGGATTACCTGATTCGCCAGCAGCACCTGTCCGGGCGTGCGCTGCGCTTCCGGTGTAGCGATTGCCTGCTGGATGTTCTCCGGATACTTCTTGTACTTTTCGGGCAGCACTCGATCGCGGTACGGCTGATCAATCGCTTTGAGCTTGTCGCGCAGATCGGCGATGCGGGCGTTTACTTCCGCTAGTTTCCTGTTGTAGGCCGCGGCTTCTGCCGGCGGGGTCAGCGGATGGTCCACTTCCACCGCGGTCCAGAGCGAGGATTGCAGGCGATAGTAGTCCTTTTGGGCGATGGGGTCGAACTTGTGATTGTGGCAGCGGGCGCATTGGACGGTCAGGCCGAGGATGCCGCGGCCTACCGTGGCGATCATGTCGTCCAGGTATTCGTAGCGATTTTCGGGATTATCCTTTTCGCGGAAGCCCACTTTCGCGTGCTGGCGCAGGAAGCCGGTTGCTATCAGCGTTTCGTTTGTGACTTGGTCCAGTTCGTCGCCAGCCAACTGTTGTTTCAGGAAGACGTTGTAGGGTGTGTCCTTATTGAAGGCGTCGATTACGTAGTCACGGAAACGCCAGGCGTTGGGCCGCGTGAAGTCGTGCTCGTAGCCGTTGGAGTCGGCGTAGCGGGCTACGTCCAGCCAGTGGCGTCCCCAGCGTTCACCGTATTGCGGGGAGGCTAGCAGGCGGTCGATTAGTTTGGGCCACGCCTCGGGGGATTTGTCGTTCAGGAATTCGGTGGATTGGGCTGGCGTGGGGGGCAGGCCGGCCAGGTCCAGATAGGCTCGGCGGACTAGCGTTGCGTTGTCGGCGCGGGGGGCTGCGGTTACGCTCGCTTTTCGCATCGCGACTTTCAGGAAGGCGTCGATCGGGTTGCGGTCTGTTGCGGGCGGGGTGTGGCGGACTGGCTTTTGGAAGGCCCAGTATTGCCGGGCCTCCGGCGGAAGTTTCATGTCTTCCAGCGCGGCGGTTTGCGTGTCGGTGCCGGGGGAGTCCTTTATTTCACCCCATGGCGCGCCTTCGTCGATCCAACGTTTGATGACGGCGATTTCGGCGGCGGAGAGTTTACCGTCCATCGGCATGGCGGGCTTTTCCAAGCCGGAGACCAGGCGGTAAAGGCGGCTTTGGTCGGCTTTCGGGCTTAAGACCCGGACTGCGCCTTCCCGCGTGCGGAGGTCCAGTTTTGCCAGTTGAATCTTTGCGCCGTGGCACTTCAGGCAGTTGCTCTGAAGGATGGGCTGGATTTCTTTTTCGAAGCTGACCGGCGTTTGGGCCGGGCAGAGGAATGGTGCCAGCGTCAACAGAGACAGCGTGCGGAGAGTCATTTTTGTCGACCTCGAACCTCTACGCGATCATATCAAACTTGGAGGAGTGCGAGGAGCGGTGGGTACGACAGAAGATATGGAAGTGATTCTGACCGCGGTTGCGTTCACCGCATAATGCCTCTTCAAGTTTGGACAGACTCTCTCGTTTGCATGGAGACCCGACTAGGGCTATGGTAAGACTATGACCGTGGAAGCCATCAAGGAAGCCATCGTCCACCTCTCGGAACCCGAACGCAACCGGTTGGCGGAGTGGTTCGACGAACTGAAAGAGGTCGAATGGGATCGCCAAATGGAGAAGGATTTTGCTCCAGGAGGGCGGGGTGTACACTTGCTTGTCGAAGTAGATGCCGAGATATCGGCCCGCCGCACCCGACCTCTTGAAGAAGTATTGGCCGAAGTCAAAGTCAACCGGGAACGGTCCAAGTCCCGCTCGTGAGCGATTTAAAGTCCACCGCCACTCCGCGGTTTTGGGATTGTCTGTGGCATGTGCCCGCTGAAGTCCAAGATCAAGCGTTCAGGCAATACGCGCTGTTCGCTCAAAATCCCCTACATCCTTCCCTGCGGTTCAAACAGATTGATTCGATGTGTTCGGTTCGTGTGAGCCGGGGCTATCGGGCACTCGCCAAGCGGGACGGCAATCAATTCACTTGGTTCTGGATCGGCCCGCATGACGAGTACGAACGGATACTCAAGGGCTAAGCGATTCCGTACGCAACCAGGTTATCCTCGGCCAATTCGATGTAAATGTGTGACTCGAGCCATACCTGGGCGACTGGAACTTCTTTTGAGCTGTCACGCCGTGGTGAGCCGGACAAGCGGTTTTCAATTCATTCTCAAGGATGGCGTCTTGACAAATCGCGCGCGGGAAGCGCGGCGATGCTCAAAATTGGGCATGCCGAGATTCCTTACCGCATTGCCGCACCGACGATGCGGGCGCCATTGCCATTGAGGTAAATCGATATGTCCATGCTATCGGCATAGCCCGCGTCGTCCAGGACTAGCATTTAGGTTGCTACTGTCCTCACGATGAAAGATCCCCGAGGCGAGAGGGTACCTAGTCAGGAATCGATCAAGCCCGAAAGGACGGGAAACCGCATGGGCGGCCGATGACCGCAGGTAAACTCGTGCCGGAGATGAAACAGCTTCGCAAGGACGGGATCAGTAAGCGGGCCATCGCCAAGCAACTCGGGGTTAGCCGCACTTCGGTTATCCGGTTGCTACGTTCCAGGAAGCGCTTCTAGGCCAAACGATCGACAAGCCCATCGCTATTGCGGTTTAGAGCCGTAAGGATGGTTCGGATCAATGCCGTAGGTCAGCTTGCGGCTTGTCCCACCGTTGCTACTAAGCTGCTTTCCTCTGCTCTTCGGACGGCCCCTGTGTAACTGCAAACACTATGAAGCTCCCGCTAGCTAAGGCCACCGCGGCCCCGGCGCGAAGGAGCGCAGATCCCTGCATCCCCTCCCATTCCATGATCGCTCGCGCGTGATCAAGTCCGACAAGCATTGCCGAAAGTCCTTGCAGGCACACCACGGCTCCCAACGCGCGCAGGGTCCTGGGCCAGCGAGAGCTCGAGGCAGCCAGGATAAGCCCGAGCCCCATGGCGGAGCGAACAGCGACGACCGCGTAGAATAGGCCAGGCGTCGCGAAGTACAATCGGCGAAGCGTCATCCCGCCCTCGGGGGAAGCAATGCCCGCGATGCCAACCGCGATGCTCAACAGAGCGATGGGCAACGCGGCAATTCTCATGTCTTTTCTCATGTCTTTTTCCTTCGGCTATCGGCAAAGACGGCTACCCTGCCACCGTTGGCGCAGCGAGGCGTCGCTTGAGGAGGATCGAATGAACGCTTCGAGGTCACGGTCTCTCTCCAACACTGCTATTAATGAGTTGACACCCTGTAGCGACTATAGAGTCAAGCTAAAAAAACAGAGGGTCTGAACAAATGACAATAGGCGAACTTGCACGGAGAACGGGATGCGGAATCGAGACTATTCGGTATTACGAGCATGAAGGTTTGCTGCCAAAACCCGGCCGGACGAGCGGGAACTTTCGACGCTATGGGCAGGAGCACGCCGAACTGCTATCGTTCATTCGCTATTGCCGTTCCCTAGACATGGCATTGAGCGAAATCAGGATTTTGCTCAGACTTCGGTCCGCTCCGGACGAGAACTGTAGTGAGGTCAACGCGCTTTTGGATACCCATATCGGTCACGTGGAAGAGCGCATCGCGGAACTGCAAAGCCTGGAGAGCCAGCTTAGGGCGCTGCGGGACAAATGCAGCAGCGGGAGATCGACGGAGCACTGTGGGATTTTGCAGGGACTTGGCGGCGCCCCCGATGATCGCGACGCATCCGGCGAAAATCATGTTCCGCGTACGCATTCGACCACGCGATAGAGCCGCAAGCTCTTCACATGGAATCTCGGAACTACTACCGCTCGTGAAATGAGAAACGAAACTCCACTCGGCGCGAGATGACGGAGCGTTCGCGCTGGGCGACAGGTTTACGGGCCGCGCTCCGGGCTTGGGCACGCCAAATTCCACCCCCTGAGGGTCAGCAAGCAGTGACTTTTCCTTAGCGTGCAATTTTTGACCAATGGAGGAGTGACCCCAATTACCGCGCAATCCGCATCTGCCGCGCCCCTGCGAGCGTCGATCGCCAACAGGTCGGATGTCAGGATGCCGTCAGCGCGCAATTGTGGTACGAAGGGATCGCTGGAGGTGACCACGGCGCCTCGTTTTCCGCGTAGCTGGATAATGTCGGGTACCGGGGATTCGCGCATGTCGTCGATGTCGCATTTACATGCCACACCTAGCTAGAACTCTGTACCAGGAGCCTTTCAATCCGATTGCGCTGAACCTCTATGGTGGCTTGCCAACTTCGCTACCGCTTGGCGATTTGGAGATCCCACTTCAGCAAGTGAGCAAGGAGTGCGGCAAGACGGCTCTGAAGTTCGGATTTCTCCCGTTTTCCCAGGTCTTCTACCTCGTCCACAAGAGCCGGAATGTCAATCTCGGTGAAATCCTGACGACGCAGCCGATCTGCAGTGTCTTGGGTCCACTGATAGTAGTCGGCAAAGATCTAGCGCCCGGCACGATCTGAAAGGCCTATTGCGCGTACGGGGGCTCTTGGGATTTCCCGCGCTTGGGGGCGAAGCGAGTTAACGCAACCAACTTCTCAAGACCGACCGGCCGGGCAAACTGCAGGAATAGAGATGGCGTCTGAAACGCGTTACGATTCGGTTATGTCAACGAAGACGCCTATCGCGGTTCAGGGCACGCTATCGGTTGGCGATCTGGCACGATATCAGTACTATCACTTTCATCGCCGGGCGTGGCCCTTCTCCCTCGTGCTGGCGTTGGTCGAAGTGCTGGCAATTCCGCTCGTGTATTATTCTTCCTACAATGTGCGGTCTTTCGTCGTCAATTCAAGCATCTTCGTCACCTGTTTTGTGGTCTGGTTATGCCTCATGTTCATCCTGCCGTACAGAACCGCAAGGAAGCAGTACGCGAGTCAGAGCTTACTTAGCGAGGCTGATTCTTACACCATCACGCCCAACAAAATCGAGTACAGCGGAAAAAGCGCGTCCTCCCAAATGTTGTGGGCTGTTGTCCGTGAAATTCGGGAAACGAAGAGTCTTTTCCTTCTCTACCATGCACATAACTTAGCGATGATCTTGCCGAAACGATTCTTTGTGGACGCGCAGGAAATGGCGGTATGGCGAAGTCTGGCTGTTAGCAAGTTCGCCAAGGGCATCGCCACGCCCGGACTGATCGGGAGATGGCGTTAGCCGCGAGTTACTAGCGCGCCTGAAGGATGTACGACACGATCTCGTTCAACTGGTCCTTCGAGTATCGTGTTTTCGGCATCACTTGGCCGTGGATCATCTCGGTTTTTGCAATCTCCTCCTTTTTTATGTTGCGGAGAACCGGGGGGAGGCCTTCGGTGTCGAAAATGCGCGCATCCCCGGTCGGAATTCCTTGGATTGTGTCGCCGTTTTTCAGTGTGATCTTCGTTAATCTCGATTGCGGGGGATTTTCGATGGACGCGATCAGCTCGGAGCGGGTTCGTTTCCGCTTGCGGAGGTCGGGACCCATTGCGGTGCCTGCTCCGTCGATGGCGTGGCAGACTCCGCAGTTGTTTTCATTTGCCGCGTCAAAAAAGAGGACTTTGCCTTTGTCGAAATTGGCGGTGATTGCTGGTTCCACCGCTTCAGTCTGCTGGACCGGCGCCTTGCCGGACAGAGCTAAAACATAATTGACTACTGCCGTGATTTCGGCTGGTTTGAGCAGACCCTTGAAGGCGGGCATTGATGAACTAGGGATGCCGTCGGTAATCACTTTGTTCAGATACGCGCCGGTGAAGTCGCGCTCGCGCAGTTTCGGAGCGCGGCCGGGTTTGCCTTCCGAGCCGTGGCAATAGCCGATGGAACAGCGGGTTTTGAAGATCTGACCGCCGTCAATCTCCGCGCTGTATGCGCAGGAGATCGACAACAGCGCGATGGCGGCGATTCTCATTCCGGTAGCGCAAATACGAATAGCGCACTGCCGCCTGGGAAGTCTTCCGCTTCGGGCCATAACTGGGTCATCAGGCCGGCGAGCG
>JANYCV010000438.1 GCA_025360145.1 Acidobacteriaceae bacterium | reverse complement strand
CATCGGCCCCGATTGGCTCCTTTCATCCAATTAGATTCTGCCCATGCTGGGCACACCCGGCGCGGGACGCCCTCGTCCCGCTGCTGGAAGCGGGACGAATGCCCCAATGCGCCAGCCACACGAAACGCTGCGAGACCGTACTCATTTGAGTCAATCACATACCCAGAAATACAAAATGCCGCCCGGCCCAAATAGGCACAGGCGGCATTTTTTGCTCGTTTAAACTTAAAACTTACTGCGCTTCACCACCGGCATTCTTCTTCAGAGCGCGCTCGGCCTTGAGCTTCTTAGTCTCAAGCGCCTTCTGCACCCAATTGTCGGCAATCTCCACTTCCTTCTTGTACTGTTCCGGGGTGTCGGCCAAATCCGCACGTTCCCGGATCAACAGATTCAGGTACGCCATGGCGTCGTCGTACAGCGGATCGACCTCAAGCGCTTTCTCCAAATTCTTCATCCCGGCTTCCACCATCGGACCGTACTGCGCCTTCAGCTCTTCCTTCAACTTCTTGTCCTTGATCGGACCAGGATCTTCCGGCTTCATTCCAAGCTTTGCCCGCGCCGTGGCGAGTTGCGGATACCACTTCGCCCAGGTAATGACGCCCAGGCTGTAGTAGGCTTCCTTGTTCCTCACATCAACTTGGGCCAGCTTTTCATACCACTCCTTAGCTTCATCCAGCTTCTTGAGCTTCGCCTCCAGTCCGGTGGCACCCTGCGCTTCGCTATAATGCAGAGAAGCAAGCGACGTTATCGCCACCGTATTCTTCGGATCCTGTTCCAGAACCTTCAGAAACTGGTCGTTCGCGGCCTTCGCGTTTTGCAGGTTCTCAGGCGATTCGGCCCCTGGAATGTACTGGCTCATATATGCCGTCGCCAGATACAGGCGGGCATTGGGGTTCGATGCGTCCAAGTCTACGGCGACCTTGAAATGTTCCACCGCCTCTACGTACTTGGCGTTCTTGAACGACGCAACACCTTTGTTCAACTCGTCGCGCGACTTTAACTTATCACAGCCGGTCGAAAAGAGTGCGAGGAGCGTTAGGCTCGTGACTGCGAAAAATGTCTTTTTCATGAGACTACTGCCCAGCCTCCATTTTCGCGGTCATCAGGCCGACCTTGTCGATTCCTGCTCCCTTTGCGATATCGATCGCACGGGCCACGTATTGGAACTCCAAATCGGGGTCGCCCTTCACAAACACGACCTTCTCCGCACGGGTTTTGAAAATTTCCATCAGCCGATTGCCTAGCTTGGCCTCATCGGTTGGTTCGGAATTGATCATCATATTCTTGTCCTTGTCTATGATAATCACTACCGTTCGATCTTGCCCGGGTGGAGGCGGAGGCTTATTCGCCTCCGGTGGCTGCGGCACAAGCGCGTCCAGTCCCATCTGGTCAAGCGGCGTGATCACCATGAAGATGATCAGCAGCACAAGCAGAACATCAATGAGGGGCGTCAGGTTCATGTCCGCCATCGCACCCTTTCTTCCACCGACTGCCATTGACATATCAATTGCTCCTTTCAGAAAACTCTGTCGACTACCGAAATGCGCGCTTCCAGCTTACTGTCCGGCTGGAGGTCCGCCCGCCGGCGCCGTACCTTTGTCTGCCTGTTTTTCGGTCAACAGACCGAGCTGATCCACGCCAGCCGCGCGAAGATTATCCACCACTTCCACTACACGCTCGTAGCGGGCACGCGAATCGCTTCTCAGAAATACTGTCTTGTCCAGCTTGTTGGTAAGCATATCCTTAACTTTCTGCGGCAGTTGATCCGGCGCCATCGCATTTGTGCCTAGATAGGTCTTCCCGTCACGGCTCACAGCCACCAAAACCGCATCTTCTTTATCCGCGGCTGCCATCTTTATCGGGTTCTTCGTCTTCACCATGTCCACGCTGATACCCTTGGAGAGCATCGGAGTGATAACGATGAAAATGATCAACAACACAAGCATCACGTCCACCATCGGGGTGACGTTGATATCGGAGACCGGAGGAGGAACTGGTTGCTTTCTCATGGGTGAAATCTCCTGTTTTGCCGGAACATCGAAGCGAGCCCCTTGGCCCGCCCCGTAATCCCGAATTCAACTCGCTAAGCCCGGCTGTTTTGCCGGTTATTTCTTGGCCGTCCGCTGCGACCGCTTCAGGAAGTAATCGATCAGTTCCGAACTGGAGTTACCCATTTCGACGTCGAACGATTCCAGTTGGCCGGTGAAATAGTTGAACATCCAGACAGCCGGGATAGCCACAAAGAGACCCACGGCAGTGGTGACCAACGCCTCAGAAATACCAGCCGATACCGCGCCCAAACCAGCGGACTTTTCCGTCGCGATTCCACGGAACGCGTTAATGATTCCGATAACTGT
Source organism: Acidobacteriaceae bacterium (assembly GCA_025360145.1). Lineage (GTDB taxonomy): Bacteria > Acidobacteriota > Terriglobia > Bryobacterales > Bryobacteraceae > JANXXV01. Next base: position 5,667 of record JANYCV010000438.1, on the reverse strand, counting down.
TCCAAATAGTCCAACGAACGGAGCCGTCGAGCCGATGGTGGCCAGCGTGCTGATTCCACGCTTCAGTTCGGCGTGAACAATAGCCTCGGAACGTTCCAGAGCGCGCTTGGATGCTTCGATCTCTTCTCCCGGAATCTCACTGCTGTCCTGGTGTGCGCGGAATTCTTGTAGACCGGCCACCACAACCTTGGCCAAATGGCTCTTGCGGAAACGGTCTGCGATCTTGATCGCTTCGTCGAGTTTGTTTTCACGCAGCGCCCCGGCAACGGCGGGAGCGAATGCTCTCGATTGCTTGCGCGCTGCGCTGAAGGCGATCGCCCTGTCGATCATGACACCGATGGACCAGGCGGACATGATGAAGAGTGTTAAAACGACGGCCTTACCCATAATAGTCATCTGACCAACCATCTTGACAAGGTCAAAGCTGATGGCTGGCGAGCCTGCTTCTTGAAGAAACATGAAAGCCCAAAGGTGCATCTGTAGCAACATTCTGTTTTTCTCCTGCGAGTTGAATTAGGTACTGAAATTTCTTACGTACAATGTTTACCGGTCGTGCGTATGCCTTTTTAGAACGCTATTGGCTCAGAGTATAGTTGACATCGATCGTCGTGACAACTTCCACTGGCTCGCCATTCAACGTCGTGGGCTGGTAGACCCACTGGCGAACGGCGTCCTGCGCGGACGGAATCAGCAGAGGATGTCCGCTGACCAGCGTCAGATTTTGAATGGTTCCATCTTTCCCGATTACCGCGTTGAACCGCACGGTGCCCTGGATGCGAGCCTGCTTGGCTAGCGGGGGATACACCGGCTTCGGCTGCCGGATCAGTTTGGCTGCCTGCACGTTTCCACCCACCCGAATCGACTTCGGAGTCACCGGCTTCGGCGCTTCCTTCACCGGCGGAGGAGGAGGAGCCGCGGACGGGATACCGCCGAGGATACCACCCAGCACGCCGCCACCGACGCCGCCGGGAACTCCACCCGGAACTCCGCCAACCACACCCGGCGTACCGGCCATGGGCGGAAGCTCCTCTTCTTTGATATTGGCGATGTCTTTGGGAATGACTTTCGGGGCCATCAGTTTATTGGCGTCGAACTGACGGGGAATGACTTTCACAACCTTAATCGGAGCGGCCGCGGGCGGCGGCGGGGGCGGCGGCGGCGGCGGCGGGGCCACAAGGAAGCTTGTGAGCTGCGTCTTGGGAAGAGAGTCGGTAAAGATCAGGGGAATGAGCACCATAACGGCAATCAAACCCACCTGAAGGAGGAAGGAAACGAAAACCGAGGCGCCTTTCCTGGTTTGATTTCCACTGTTGACAAAGGTCTGTTCAAACATGACAATTACCCTTTTCCCTTGCCGCGCGCGGTGCTGTTCAATCTTTTATCGTACACGCGCAGCCTACTTGTTTAAGTTAAATTCACGAGCGGCGGCGAACTGCCCCGGCAGCCACTGCCGACGCCGTTCCCTTTCGCTTTTCCACAAAATCCTGCCACAGTACCAAAATCGGACTGGCGATGAAGATCGACGAGTAAGTGCCGACGATAATACCAACAACCAACGCAAAAGAAAATCCCTTCAGAACGGGACCTCCAAAAAGAAACAGAGAAAGCGCCGTCAGAAACGTCAGCCCTGATGTCAGCAGTGTCCGGCTCAAAGTTTGGTTCACGCTGATATTGATCAGCTTCTCCAGCTTCTCCCGCCGTAACAGTTTCAGGTTCTCGCGAATCCGGTCGAACACAACAATCGTGTCGTTCATCGAGTATCCAACCAACGTCAGCAGTGCCGCCACCACGGTCAGCGAAATTTCCATGTCGAACAGCGAAAACAAACCTATCGTGATGATCGTATCGTGAAATACCGCCAACACCGCGGCAACTCCGTAAATCCACTCGAACCGGAATGCGATATAGATCAGCATCCCGCCCAACGCGGATAGCACTACATAAATCGCTTGGCGGCGGAGATCCGCTCCAATCTTGGCACCCACCAATTCCACATTGCGAATAGCATACGGTGCCGCGTAGAACTCCTGGTTGAGCGCCGCAAGTACTGGCGCGGTTACACCCGGAACGCCTGAAAGCTGCTCGAAGTTGCGAATCAGACCCGATTGCGGTGGCGTATCCCGGAACTTCGTGATCGCTTTCGACAAATCCTGCAATTGTTGCTCGGAGATACTGGCGCCACTCCTCTGCAGGGTATCGCGAAGCCGATCCGCAACCGCTCCGGCCCCGGCATTGTTAATGTCCAGCCGCTGTCCGGCACTCTGGCCAAACTCTTTAGCGAGCGTATCTACAATCGCCTGGCGCGTTACCGCCAACGTTTTCTCGTCTTGAATTTCCGTACCAATAATCAGCTCGTTAGTACCCTGCACTTCTACTACTTCAGGGGCGCCGCCGCCAGGAATCTTCGAGGCAAGCGCCGCTCGGACCCTGTCCGGCATCGGCTTCTCCGCGAATTTCACGTAGACCAACGCGCCGCCGCGAAAATCAATCCCGTAACGTGGTCCGCCGCGAGCTACCAAACTCACCAGGCCAGCCCCGGTCAGAATCAGCGAAGCGATGATGAAGGGCCACTTCTTGCCCAGAAAGTCAAAATTTGTGTTCTTGAAAAGTTCCATGAATCCGATCAAGCTGGCATTCGTCTTGTTTAGACACCAGCACCTGTCAACTAGTTCCCGTAAAACGTATCACAAAACGGCCTCAACCTCAAGCCGTTCCAAAGAGTTACACCAAAGCGCCACTAGATGCCGCCAGCCGCCAGCCGCCAGCCTGCTCCCGCCGCGGCGCAGTTAGATGCTCAGCGTGGTAAGTTGCCGCTTGCCGGACAACTCCCAGTCAAAGATAAACTTCGACACAAAAACCGCGGTGAACAGATTAGCTACCAATCCTATCACCAGGGTGACCGCAAATCCCTTCACCGGACCCGTGCCAAACAGAAACAGAAACGCACACGATACAACCGTGGTCACGTGCGTATCGATAATGGTGCCCAGCGCCTTGCTGAACCCCATGTCTACCGCCGCAAGCACCGCCTTGCCGCTCCGCAGCTCTTCCCGGATGCGCTCGAAGATCAGTACGTTACTATCCACCGCCATACCGATGGTCAGGATGAATCCTGCGATCCCGGGCAGCGTCAGTACCGCTTCAAAATAGCTCAACGCCGCCAAAAGTATCACGGCATTTAAGATCAACGCCAGCGTCGCGTTGATCCCGCTGCGCTTGTAGTAAACCAGCATAACAAGAACTACCGCCGCAATCCCTACGATTCCGGCCAGCAGTCCCTGTTGAATCGAATCGGCGCCCAGCGACGGACCAACAGTCCGTTCTTCCAGGTACACAAGGCTCGCCGGAAGCGACCCCGCCCGCAGCACCAGGGCAAGATCGGAGGCGTCCTGCTGATTTGACGCACCTGTAATCCGCCCATTGTCGCTGATCTTGTTCTGAATCGTCGGAGCACTCCGCCACTGGTTGTCCAATACAATCGCCAGCCGGTTTCCGATGTTGCTTTCCGTAAAACGCTCAAAGCGCTTCGCCGCGTCCTGCGTCAGCACGAAATTCGTTTCCCATTTCCCCATCTCGCCCTGCGCCGGCTTGGCATCGCGAAGATCGCTCCCTCGGATCACCGGATTGCGGGTTACCAGCAGCCAGCCAGTGGAATTGTCGGCCCGGCCAACCCCTTTCAGCAGCTTCGTATTCAGTGGCAATACCCCGCCATGCTTCACACGCGCTTCCTGATCGTCCGCAAAAGGCCCATCCTTCACTTCGTAAAGCTCAAGGACCGCAGCAGTCTGAATCAATTGCTTAATCCGCGCCGGATCGTCAACGCCCGGAAGCTCCACCAAAATCTCAGAAGCCCCGTCCGTTCGACCGCGCGGTATTACCGAAGACTCGGCCAGCCCCAGTCCATCCACCCGCGTCTTGATGGTGCGGATCGCGCTCTCCACCGTGGTCCTGCGCAGTTCCAGAGCATCGCTCGGCCGGATAGTCATTTTGTAATTATTCGGACCATCCGAACTCAGAATCCAAGCCTTGAAGTTGTCGTTCGCGATCCCGCGAAACGTTCCAACCTTTTCCGGCGGGATGCCCTTGATAGTCACCTGGACCGTCTCGGCCGTCTCCAGGCTGGGCGGCTCCGTGTTGTCGATCTGCGTGAAGCTGATGTTCTGCTTCCCGAGTTCTTCCTTCAACCGCTCACCCACCTGCGCAGCCTCAGCCTTGAAGGCATCCTGAACCTGTACCTGCAAGACCAGGTGGCTTCCGCCGCGCAGATCGAGGCCCAGGTGGATGTTCTTATTCCAGTTGGCAATCAGTTCCTCCTTCGATTTCGGAATCCCGACTAGGAGGTACACGCATGCCAGCAGAACGGCAAGGATGGCAACGGCTTTGATCTTCAAACTCTTATTCATGTGCTTCTATTTTTGCCTCAGTTATTTTTCGGAAATCCGGGCCGCGATGGCGCTTCTTGCCACCTGTAGCTTGATGTTATCCGGCTTAACGCGTATCACCAGCGTATCATCACCGGTGTTTAACGAAACAATGGTTCCAACGATGCCGCCGGTGGTTTGAACCACGTTACCGTTCTGCAGGCCTTCCAGCATTTGCTTCATTTGTTTCTTCTGCTTCTGCATCGGCATGAAGAGCAGAAAATAGAAGATCGCAAAGATCAGCAAAATCGGTAGAAAGCCGAGTAGCTGCGTGGTCTGGTTTTGAATGAAAAGCAGGTTTAGGGGCACAAATGTCTTTCGCCGGCCGCCCGCGCGCTTGCACTCGGCGCAGCCTGCCGGAATTCACGAATTGAGGTTAGGAACAGATCGGACAGCATTCAGATATTGCGGGAAGGCCCCAAGGAGAATAGACTGCCTCATTTGGCGCATAATGTCAAGGTAGCGCTGCAGGTTGTGCAGCGTGGCCAGGGTGGAAAACAGAATCTCACCGGCCTGGAACAGATGCCGCAGATAGGCCCGGCTGAAGTTTTGACAGGTGTAGCAACTACATCCGGCGTCCACTGGCGCAGCGTCTTCTTTGTATTTCGCGTGCTTGATAATCACCTTTCCAGTCGAAGTAAACAGGCATCCGTTGCGCGCATTCCGCGACGGCAGCACGCAGTCCATCATGTCCACCCCCCGGGCAACATACTCCGGCAACTCCTCCGGCATCCCAACCCCCATCACATACCGCGGCCGGTCGCGCGGCAGCATAGGCACTATGGCTTCCACCATTTCCTGGCTCAAAACTCGAGGCTCTCCAACCGACAACCCGCCTATCGCATAGCCGTCGGCATTGAGGTCCATCAATTCCCGCGCGCACTCCGCCCGCAGGCCGGCGTACATCGATCCCTGCACAATCGGGAACAAAGCGTGAATCGATTCGATCTCCTCCATCCGCCGCGCAAAATGCGCGTATCCCTTCCGCGCCCATCGAATCGTCCGGTCCATGGACACTTTTGCTTCCTGATGCGTCGCCGGATATCCCAGGCATTCATCTAGCACCATGGCAATGTCGCTGCCGAAGGCGAGCTGCACATCCACCGTCGATTCCGGCGTGAACATGTGCGGGTCGCCATTCAGATGCGAATGAAACAGGACGCCCTCTTCGGTGATCTTCCTCAGGCTGTTCAAGCTGAACACCTGAAAGCCGCCGGAGTCTGTAAGAATTGCCCGCGGCCACGAA
>JANYCV010000414.1 GCA_025360145.1 Acidobacteriaceae bacterium | reverse complement strand
TTGTTCACCCGGCCCAGAAGGAAGCTCGCATAATTAAAACCAACTGAACCGCCCTGCAGATTCTGTCCATTGGTGGACGGAAGGGACGTCTCCAAGTTTGAGAATCCGTAAATGCCGGCGACACCGCCCGTGGAAATGTTTGTGAATGTATCGATACGCCACTCACCCCCGAACTTATACGTGTGGTTGCCGCGGATGTAGGTCGCGCTCGCCACAGCCGTTGGTTTGTCTTGCAGGTAAAGCGTTCGGTTCGTCGGGCCAAGGTTGGCCACGCCGCCCAGTGCGCCGCTCAATCCCGTCAATCTTGGGAATCCGGAACCCACCTGACCCTTGAATCCGAGCTGGGATGCATCGTAATCCTGAATAGCCTGCGGCGATGCGTCCGGGTTGTGATAGCGCTGATATCCCGCGCCCAAATGGACCAGGAACGTCGGGCGAACGGTTTGATCGTAGTTCACACGAACCGTCTGGCTGCGGATGATCTGATCCCGGCGCGGAGAGATTGGATCCGGCAGGCCGTCATCCTGGCCATTGTCCTTATCCGTACTCTGGGCCGACCAGTATGCGCTCATTCTCGCACTGGGAGTGAAGCTGTGGTCGATCTTGATGCTGGGAATAGCTTGGATTTTCCGGTAGGCGTAACGGCGGGTAAAGTTGTTCACCAGCCCCAGGCCGTCAGCTTTGGGAATCAATGCCTGTACCTTTACCGCTACCGGATCAAAACGTGAGGAAGGGATGATATTGTTCAGAAACGGATCACTGATCACCTGGCCGTTCACCGTGCGGGTGGTGGCGGGATCATAGATCGCATTCTCCATAATGTTACGGCCAATCGGGTCTACACCGAGAACCCGCCCGGTGAGGATCGAACTGAAATCGCCATTCCGGAAGGCGTCCGTGGGGACTGTTCCAAGTCCGTTAATCTTATTCTGACGATCGCGAAACATCTCGTAATTGAAGAAAAAGAACGTGCGGTCCTTGCCGTTATAGATCTTCGGGATGAAAACCGGCCCGCCGATGCTTCCGCCGAAATCATGCCGTCGCACCTGGGGCCGCACATTCGTGAATGGCTGTGCCGCGCCTAGCCCCTCGTTCGCGACGTAGTCGTAGCCGCTGCCATGGAACTGATTGGTGCCGGAACGCGAAGTGAAGTTGAAAAGTCCGCCGCCCACCTGGCCAAACTCCGCCGAAAAGTTACTGCTTTGCAGAGTGAACTCTTCAATCGCTTCTACCGACGCTTGCGACTCATCGGACACGCGTGGATTCAGTGCGCTGGTCGTATCCTGGCCTTCAAAGATGATACGGAACGTGTTGCTTGGGGCGCCGTTCACGCGAATATCGTTCCAGCCGTTGATGCTGGCGCCCGGGGCGAGTTGAACAAAACTGAGCGGATTGCGAACCGCGCCTGCGCCCAGCGCGAAATTCAAGGGAAGCGCGTTGATCCGGTCGCCGCTGATGGTGGTGCTCTGTTCCGCGTTTTCGCTTTTCAGCAGCGGCGCGTCCGCGGTGATGGTGACCGAATCGGACGTGGACCCGACCTGAAGCGCGACGTCGACCCTGGCGGTCTGGGCAACTTGTACACGCAAGCCAGTCTGCACGAACTTGCGGAAGCCCGGATGTTCAATGGTCAGCTCATAGCCGCCCGCGGGAACGGATGGAATTGTGTAGTTGCCGGTGCTTGTGGTTTCCGTTCGAAACTGCGCACCGTTTTCCGGATTGATGGCGATGACAGCGGCGGATGGGATTAGCGCACCCGCGGCGTCGGAAACCGTCCCTGTGATGGTGCCGCGATCACTTTGGCCGTACAACGAGACGGCGAGGACCAGCAGACCAAAGAAACAACTCAGTTTCTTCATAGAAAATACTTCCTTTTTTGGAAAATGAAACACCTGAACCAACAGAATTATCGCAAGAGTAGCGCCCAAGCGGACTGAGTACCATTCTGCAAGTATTCATTCGGAAAGTCAAAGAGCCGGGTAGTCTCATCTCACACAAGATGAGTCCGGGGGGCGAGTCCGCATGCCGGGAGTTGATCGTCAGGGTGCAAGCAGCAGAGCGTTTGAGTGTGGGAAGTCAAAACGCCGTCATCTTTAGAATTAGCAACTTGCGAATCAGGAGCTGCCGCCTCGTGGAACGACGGTAACGAGTGTTACAAGTCCAGGAGAGGTGGCAGCCCCCCAGCACCGGTCGCTTACAAATTATCCGGCGCAGGGCTCAAATCGCCCCTCCACCATTCAATCGAGTGGCAGCCACCGGCGGCGAGCTCCGCTATCCCCGTTTCCTGGCAAAAAACCGCTGCAGCCGTTCCACGCACTCGGCCGTACACACTCCTTCCACCACTTCCAAGCGATGGTTCAGCAGATCGGAATCCGCCAGCCGGAACTTGCTCCGGATCCCTCCGAACCGCAAGTCCCTCGCGCCGAATACCAGCCGGCCCACGCGCGCATGCACCATTGCGCCGGCGCACATCGGGCACGGCTCAAGCGTGACGTAAAGCGTGGCTCCCGTGAGCCGGTAATTCCCCACAACTTTGGCCGCCTGCCGGATCGCCAGTACCTCCGCATGCGCCGTGGGATCCTGCTGCGATACCGGAGAGTTGTAACCGCGCCCCACAATCCGGCCTTCTATCACGACAACGGCTCCCACCGGAACCTCGCCCGCAACGTCAGCCTCCGAGGCCAGATCAAGCGCAGCCCGCATGAATTCTTCGTCCACCGATTTGGCGCTTTCGTCAGAGTAATCCGCCACTTCATCACTGTACCTGCTCCAAGGTGGTGGCGTTCGTCTTAAGATAGGTTTATGTTTCGCTATCTCCCGCTGATTTTCAAGAACGCCTTGCGCAGCCGCCGCCGAAGCATTCTTACCATCTGCAGCGTCGCGGCGTCCCTTTGCCTGCTGGGCGTTCTGATGGCGATCTATCACGCGTTTTATTTCGGCCAAGCCACTCCCGCCCAGGCGTTGCGTCTCATCACGCGCAACCGGATATCGCTCGCAACGGTGATGCCGATCTCCTACCGCCAAAAAATTCTTCAAGTGCCGGGAGTTCGCGAAGCGATGGTGCTGCAATGGTTCGGCGGCGTGTACAAAGACCCGAAGAACGTGTTTGCCCGCTTCGCCGTGGAACCGGCCCGCTTCTTCACTCTCTAGCCGGAGTACCTCACCTCCGAAGAGGAAAAGAAGGCATTCATCCGGGAGCGAAGCGCGTGCATGATCGGCAGGGCCATTGCGGACAAGTACAATATAAAGCTCGGCGATCGTCTGACACTTGCCGGCGATATCTTCCCGGTGACACTCGAATTCACCGTGCGCTCCATCTATGACAGCGTGGATAATAACGAGACCCTGTACTTCAACCTCGACTACCTGTTTGAGAGTCTTCCGGCCCGCCGCCGCGATTTCGCCGGTACCTTCGTAGTGCTTGCCGACAACCCGAGTTCGGTTTCCGGGATTTCGAAGACGATCGACGACACTTATCGCAACGCGCCAATTCAAACCCGCACTGAAACAGAACAGGCGTTTCAATTGGGATTCATCTCGTTTCTCGGCAACGTGAAAGTGTTTCTGCTGAGTATCTGCGGCGCCGTCACCTTTACCATTCTTCTGGTTTCCGCGAACACAATGGCTATGTCGGTCCGGGAGCGCATCCGCGAAGTAGGCGTGCTGAAGACTCTAGGTTTCACGAACGCCTCCATCCTCGGAATCATTCTTGGGGAGGCGGCTGTTCTCTCGCTCATTGGCGGCATTATCGGGTGCGTTATGGCCGTCGGCCTCACTTTTCTGGTCCGGCAGGCTCCCGCATTCATCATGCAGTTGAAGACGCTCACTTTGGAGCCGTCCGTGGCGGCGCTCATTCTGCTGATAGGCGTCATCATCGGCGTGGCAAGCTCGTTCATCCCCGCGTGGAACGCTTCGCGGACTCCCATCCTCGATTCGCTCCGCTACACCGGATAGGTGCTGACACTATGGCAATCCCACTGGCATACAATCTCCGAAACCTGACGGTTCGCAAGACCACTACCCTGATGACTGCCCTGGGTATCGCCCTCACCGTCGCGGTGCTGCTCGCCGTCCTGGCGCTGGTGGCGGGCTTGCAGAGTGCATTTCAAGCAAGCGGTAATCCACTTCAGGTGCTGGTGATGCGCAAGTCATCCACCGCCGAGTTGAACAGCAATTTCAGCCGGGCCGCTTTTCAGGATTTGAAATTCAAGACCGGCATCGCCCGCAACAAAGCCGGGGAACCGATGGCGTCTCTGGAGATGGTCACCGTCATCAATCTGGAAAGCGTGGACAGCCCTTCCGGCATGAACGTCACCCTGCGCGGCATCACTCCGGTCGGCCTGGAAATGCGGGATGGATTGAAAATCGAGTCGGGCCGATGGTTCGAGTCGGGCCATCGCGAAATCGTCGTCGGCAAGTCCATTGAGAAGCGCTACCCGAACGCGCATATCGGCGACAAGCTGAAGTTCGGCCGCGGGGATTGGGAAATCGTCGGCGTCATGAGCGCCGGGGAATCCGCCGTGAACAGCGAGGTCTTCGCCGACTTGAACCAGGTTAGTTCCGACTACAACCGCTCCGAAGTGCTCAGCTCCGCGCTGGTCCGTGCCACCGATGAGATCGCCGCCGCCGCTCTCATCAATGACCTTAAAACCGATCAAAAGTTGAATGTGGACGCCATCGCGGAGAAGGAATACTATGCCTCGCAGACCAGCTCGGCCGCACCCATCAAATATCTCGGTATTTTTGTCGCCATCATCATGACGGTGGGTAGCTGTTTCGCCGCCATGAACACCATGTACGCCGCGGTGGCCCGCCGGGCCAAGGAGATCGGTACGTTGCGCGTGCTGGGTTTCTCGCGCGGCGGTATCCTGCTCAGCTTTTTCGTCGAGTCTCTTCTGTTGTCCGGCCTCGGAGGGATTCTCGGCTGCATTCTGGTTTTGCCTTTGAACAACATCACCACCGGGATCGGAAGCTTTACTA
>JANYCV010000387.1 GCA_025360145.1 Acidobacteriaceae bacterium | reverse complement strand
TGAAGCGGTCCATGCAGGTTCAATCGATGCGGCATAGCACGCAGATTGAGTACCTAGACACCGGTGTGATAACGACGGCGGCGTCGAAGATGACGATTGCGGCGCGAGGGCTGGTACGGTTGTCCTGGGATACGGATGGTTGGGCATCCGATGCGGACGGATTGAAGGTGCCGGGCTCGCCAGCGTACAAGTCCAATCTGGTGGACGGGCATCCGTTTGGAGCTTTGGTGGGTCGCACCAGCGCGGGCGGCGAGGTGTTCTTTGTCGGCAAGAAAGCCACCGTTACGGGCAAGCCCGCCGGCCGGTTGGCTCTTGCCGTGAACGACAACAAGCACTGGCAAAATAATCTGGGAACGTACTGGGTAACGATGACCGCGACGAATGCTTACGATTTGGGCGATGCACAATAGAAGTTTATGAGTCAGCGGAGTTTTCTTTTTCTCTCTGCCTTCCTGGCAGCCGCCACTGCTCAGGTGGAGTTTTCGGGCAGCTATTCGCGCACGATTTCTGTTACGGCGGGCAGGGCGGTGCAGATCTCCGTAGGCTTGCCTGCGCCTTCAAAACTGCCGGTCAACGGCAGGATCGCGGTGGAATGGGCTGGGTATCGCAAGGTGATCCACGCGCTGGATGCCGATTTTTACATGGTCTACCGTCCGCTGAAGACGGGGCCGCTTACGTTGCAGATTTCCGCGGTGCAGGAGGAAGAGCCGATCTTCAACCTGGCACGCTGGCGCGAACCGGGGACCATTCAGAAGGTGGAACGCTTCCCGGCGCACACGCCTTGGCCGGCGGGCTTGAAGGTTCCGTTGCGGGTGGACGTGAAGGCGGTGGACTTTGGCGTTTCAAAGCGCGGCATGGTGATTGAGGCCGAGCCCAACGATTCAATCGCCCAGGCGCAGTCCATTGCCATTGGTGCTTCCGGCTCCGACGAGACTCTGCACATCACGGGCAGCGCCGATGACATTGAGTATTTCGACAACGGCAAAGTGGGCACGTCCGGACTCGATTGGTTTCGCATTGAGTTCCAAGGAAAGCAGCCGCGGCTGTTCACCGCCAATCTGATTGTTCCCGATCCGCTAGTTGTTTCGCAGGTTTTGTTTTACACCGGCGATGGCAAGGAATACCGGGAAGGCGCGAACGCGAACGAACGGGTTCATCAGCAGACCGAGGGGCACCGGACGGAGATTAACCGGCTGCTGCAACCGGGTGGGGTTTATTTCCTGAAGGTGGAAGCAAATTCCCCTGGCTACGATGTGGAGCTGCGTTTGCGGCGTCCAGGCCCTTACACGGACCCGCGGCAGGCCGTGCGCATGGCCATGTACGATCAGATGGCCCAGGTGGACGCGTGGCTGCTGAACCGGCCTCGCGGCGCCAGCGTGGACCGGCGCATTCGCGATACCGGCAGCCTGTTGGGCACGCATTGCATGAGCTGCCACACACAATCCGGCGTGTGGGGTCCGGCGGGCGCCATGTTGAACGGATACCGCGCGGAGAACGTGGGGAACTTTCGCCATCTGACCAACGTAATGTATGAATCGTTGCGGCCGACGAATGTTTTGCAGGATGCGGCGAACAATACCAGTCTTGCTCCGCTGGATCTGGGTGACGGTCCGGCCGGCACGCGCGCAGCGGGGTATAACGTGACCACGCTGGAATCGTTTCTTGCACCTCGGCGGCTGCATTCGGCGCAACAGATCCGCACGGCGAACTTCGTATTGCAATCGGCCGACCCCAGCGGAATTAATGCCGCGGGTCCGGGATCGAACGTTGGGCAGTCCATTGTTTACCGGTTCGCCGGTGAGATTTTGCGGCGCGCCTGGGAACAGACGCGGGACGAGAAATACCTGGCGGCTCTTGAAGAGAAGGCCGAGAAGATACTCACTGTTGTGCCAAAGTATAGCGACGATCTGTCGAATCGAATCGAATTTTTCGTGAAGACATTCCCGGCCAATTATGTTTCGGCTCGGGAAGGTTCGGACGCGGCGCAATCGCTGGTAACGCGAGGACGGGCGCAGGCTGCGGCGGATGCAGCGCGGCTGCGACAGATTCAGAAAGCGGATGGATCGTGGGGATTTCATCCTGGCGTCACCACCGATAACGGAATGAACTGGAAGAACGGGAGCGACGATGGGAAGGACATCGACCCCGCGCCGACCGCGCTCGCATTGAGCGCGCTGGCGGGGCTTGGCTTTACCGACCGCGATCCGGCAGTGCGGCGCGGCGTGGATGCGCTGCTGAAAATGCAGGACCCGTATGGCCGCTGGAACCGAAACGCGCTGACGGGGTTTGTCACCACCGCCTATGCGTTGCATGCTTTGTCGCGCTTGTATCCGGAGACGCACGTTGCGGCAAAGCGTAGCGATTTTGAGCCGCAGCCGAATGAATCGCTGGCGGATACCGTGGCCCGGTTTCGTGCCATGGCGCAGCTTGGGCTGGCCGCCGATGACAGCCGCTTTGTGGATATGGTGTTGCCGGGCGCGGACCATGCAAGCCCGCATGTGCGTTACTGGGCACAGATCGCGTTGGGCGCACTGCACAATGAACTCGGCATACCCGCACAGATCAAGGGCTTGGGAGATCCGGTCAAGATGGTTCGGGAGGCGGCGCGTTGGGGCATGCGGCAGACCCTGCTGGACGATAAAGGTTGGGATCATCTGTTTGCCGCGTATGAAAAGGGCGACGACCTGACGCGGGAGTCCATAGCCGGCGCGTTGATTATGCGTGCCGACGGAGTGCTGACGCATACCGCGGCGGGATATCCGCGGTTGACCGCAACTCTGGACCACATGATGAATCAGGACCCGCACCCCGGCGTTCGTGCATGGTCGTCACGCGCGGCGTGGAACTGGTGGATCTGGAATCCTCCGGTGCGGGCGCGGCTGAATCAGGCATTCCTGACCAGCCTGGAGCAGCCGGAGCAAAGCGCGCTGGTGGAAACGGCGAAGCGCTTTCAGACCGAGGCGCTGTTTATCGCAAACGGGCAGCGAGCCAACGGGAGTAAAGAGCACCAGTATCCCGAATTGGCGCAGTTGTTCGACACCATCACGCAGCGGCTGGATAAGGGTTTGAACACGACGCTGAACGGACATCTGGTAAAGATCGCCGGCACTTACTACAGCATGGCTGGCGGCGATGGTGGTGCGGGGCAGATGGGATACGTGACGCCGAAGTCCGCGGAGATGGTGGGCAAAGCGCTGCTGCCCTATTGGACGGCGGCTGAAGAATCGAAGGACGAAAACGGAATACGGCTGGCAATTGAAGCATCCGCGAATGCCACGTGGGAACCGCTGCAAAAGAAAGTGTTGGCTTATTCGACTGGTGGTCCGGAGAATCTGCGGACGCTGGCGGCGACTTCGCTTTCCGATCCGCGCGTGATTTCCCTGCCCGCGACACAGGAGTTTCTGGAGCCGCTGGCGGCGCAATTCCAGCGCGGCGCACAAGTTCCGGAGCGGCGCGCGGAACTTGTCGGATCGTTGATCAAACTCTTTTCCCGCGCGCGCTGGGATATACCGAAGACCGAAGAGCAGCAGCGGATTTTCTATGGTCTGCTGGTGCCGGTCTATGCACCCGAACGGGGCAAGCTGGAGGAGAACACTCACGTTCCGCAGCAAATGGAGCCCGACTCGCCGGATTGGTATTTGGCGAGGAGTATTGGCCAGGTGATCCATACGAATCAGGACTTGCAGACGCGCGCGCTGCTCGATCGTTTTCCAACAACGTTCAACACTCCGATGGACGAGATGCTCTGGCTGCCCAGCATCAAGTGGATGTTGAACCACGAGACGCCGATTCCGGAAGTACGGGGAGCGAAGCTGGCGGGTCCAGATCCGCTGGCCGAACTGCGCGATAGAAGCGTGTTGCTCTATCTCAAAGAACTCACCGATGAAAGCGTGGACCGGCGGTTGCGCAACATGGCGTTGGCGTTGGCCGCCGATACGCATATCAGTTCGCATCCGCGTATTCGGCCTATTCTGCAAAAGGTGAAACCGGATTATGTGGAGCCGGATGTGGCCGAAGTTTCTGCGATGTCGCCGGAGTGGCGAGCGAATTTCGAGTACTTCCGGAAATGGGTTGCACCGGAGTTTACTAAGACGAACCGCGAAGATGAGTTTGCGTGTCTCGGTTGCCACGGGGTGGCCGGGCGCGTGCCCTCCATGCCGCTGATGCCGGCCGATGCCAACGGCTACCTGAGCGCGAAGGCCACCTATAATAATTTCACCGCTCTGCTGGAGCGCGTAAATGAAAATGACGTGGAGAACAGCAAGCTGTTGCGGAAGCCGCTGAATGTGCAGAGCGGAAAGGAAGACGGGCACCAGGGCGGACGGCGATTTACCCCCGGTGATCGCGGTTACGAAATCCTGCGCCGGTGGGTGCTGGATTCCGCCGCTATGAAGCAGGCGCGCGTTGCGATAAAGTAGCAGGTTACATGAAACCATTTGCTTTGTTGGCCGTTACACTTTTGGGCGCGCTGCCCGCCGTGGCGCAGTCTCCTCATGCCGCCGATGCTGCCTCCGGCGGCCGCCTGTTCGCGAAGTACTGTACGGCATGTCACGGCGCGAATGCCAAGGGTGGCCGTGCGCCGGACCTTACCACCGGCCAATGGACCCACGGCGCCGCCACGATCGAGATCGCGCGCAATATACAGCAAGGCATCGAAGGGACACAGATGCCGGGGTTCCCGTTTTCAGACGAACAGGCACAGTCGATTGTGACGTGGCTGCGATCGCTGCATCTGGATAAAGACGAGCCGCTGACGGGCGATGCCAAGGCCGGACAGCAGGTGTTTCTTGGGGCTGGCGGCTGCACTGGCTGTCACATGCTGAACGGCCAGGGTGGGCGCTTCGGCCCGAATCTTACCAAGCTGGGCCAGGATCGCGGCGTAAAGGATCTGCGGAAATCGGTGAGCGATCCATCGAAGCATATTCGCGCGGTGGAGGTCCAGTTGAAAAGTGGAACGGTGATTCGCGGCGTGGTGATCAGCGAGGACACCTTCTCTCTCTACATGCGCGATCCGCAGGAAAAGCTGCATTTTCTACGCAAGCAGGATGTGCAGAGGCGAGGGGAATCGAAACAGCCTCTCATGCCAACGGCGGCGCTCAATGCAAAGCAAGTGGACGACGTGATTGCGTTTCTGAAACAGCCGGGCGGTTATGATCCAGACCGCTCGCAGTGGAAACCGGCGCGCGACTTCAACATCTCCTACGCCCGCTTGAAGAACTCCGCGGCCGAGCCGCAGAACTGGCTCTCGTATTGGGGAGATCTTCGTGGCACGCACTACAGCGGGCTGAAGTCCATAACGCCGGCGAACGTCGCCAATCTGACCGCTAAATGGACCTTCCAGTTTGGCGGATCGAACATTGAGACCACGCCGATTGTGGCCGATGGGCTGATGTTTGTTACCGGGCCGTTGAATGCGGCGGCGGCGCTGGACGCACGGACCGGCCATCCCATCTGGCGCTATCGCCGTCCGCTGCCGGACGTCCACAGCAATTGCACCGTGATGACGAATCGCGGTTTCGCCATTCTGGGGGACCGGCTCTATCTGGCGACGCTCGACACGCACCTGGTTTCGCTCGACGCGAAAACGGGCAACGTGATTTTCGATATCGAAGTAGATGACTACAAGAAAGGCTTTTCCATCACGCATGCGCCGCTGGCGATTGACGGCAAGATCATTGTCGGCGTAACCGCTGGTGAGTGTGGGCTAACCGGATTCGTGGACGCCTACGATGCCGCCACCGGCAAAAAGCTGTGGCGCGTCTATTCGGTGGCACAGCCTGGCGACCCGGCGCTGGCGTCATGGTCCGGCAAGTCCGCTGAAACAGGCGGCGGCCCCACGTGGATGACCGGCACATACGACGCAGGAACCGACACGCTGTATTGGACTACCGGCAATCCGTCGCCCGACTACGACGGCTCCGTACGGCTGGGCGACAATCTGTACACGTGCAGCGTGCTGGCCATTGACCCGAAGACGGGACGATTGAAGTGGCACTTTCAATTCACTCCGCACGACGTCCATGACTGGGACGCGAATGAAACTCCTGTGCTGATCGACGCGAAGTTCGGGGGCAAGCCGCGCAAGCTGCTGATCCAGGCGAATCGCAACGCCTTCTTCTATGTGCTGGATCGCGAGACTGGCGAGTTTCTGTTGGGCAAGGCGTTTGCGAAACAGACTTGGGCCAAGGGAATCGACGCGAAGGGGCGGCCGATTGTGATTCCGAACACGGACCCGACGCCGGAAGGCAACTACGTGTGCCCCGATGCGTCCGGCGGGACAAATTGGAATTCGCCGTCGTACGATCCGAATACCGGCTTGTTTTATGTCAGCGTGATGGAGGCTTGCGCGGTTTACAGCAGCCTGACGAAAGATCCGAAGCCGGGCGATCCGTACGTGGGCACTGGCCAGCAGTTGGATGACGTGGTGAAGACCCCGGGCTTCGTTAAGGCCATCGACCCGCTGACCGGATCGATACGTTGGAATTTCCCGCTGCAACTCGGTTCGCCCGCCACGGGAGTGCTGGGCACTGGAGGCGGCGTCCTGTTTGCCGCATCGAAAGACGGTTATCTGGTCGGGCTGGATTCGCGGACAGGCAAGCTGCTGTGGAAGTATCAAACAGGGGCGGAGATTCGCAGTTCCCCCATTTCCTACGCGGTGGATGGCGTGCAATACATCGCGGTCAGCAACGACTCTTCGTTGATCACATTCGCATTGCCATGAATCGCAGAACATTTTTAACCGCCGTGGCGGCAGCGGCATCGCTTCCCGCCGCCACGCTGCCATCCACCATAATCGACACGCATGTGCACTTCTACGATCCCTCTCGGTCGCAAGGTGTTCCATGGCCGCCCAAGTCCGACACCCTGCTATACCGGACAGTTCTTCCCGATGAATTCGTCAGGGTGACGAAACCGCTGGGCGTCACCGGCGTGATCAAGGTCGAGGCCAGCGCCTGGCTCGAAGACAATCAGTGGGTGCTCGATCTGGCCGCAAAGAATCCCATCATCGTCGCCTCAGTAGGGCGGCTGGAACCGGGCACGCCTGATTTCCGCAAGAATCTGGCGAGGTTTCACAAGAACCGATTGTTCCGCGGCATTCGATTGGGGAAACTTCAGGACGGTGAGGCGTTTCTTTCGGACCTGAAAGAGATGGCCGGGGCTGGGCTGGAACTCGACGCCATCGGTCCTCCGGCGCTGCTGGCCCAACTGGTCCGGCTCACGGATCGCGTTCCCAGCTTGCGCGTGGTGATCAATCATCTTCCCTTCGATGCCCCGAAGGAAGAGGGAGCCCGTAAAGAGTACCAGGCCTCGCTAGTGGAACTGGGAAAGCGCCCGCAGGTTTACGCCAAGGTATCAGAGGTCTTGCGCCGGGTGGGGAACCGGGTGCCGGAAGACGCCGCTTTCTATAAACCGTCTCTGGACGAACTTTGGAATGTCTTCGGCACGGATCGCATGATCTACGGCAGCAATTGGCCCGTGAGCGAGAAGGTGGCGCCCTATGCCACGGTGTTCAAAGTGGTCCGGGAATATTTCGCTTCAAAGGGACAGGAAGCTTCCGAAAACTATTTCTGGAAGAACTCAAAAGCGGCCTACCGCTGGTAGGTTTAAGCCGCTTTCGATTGCGGATCGAAGAGAACTTCTGCGATTCCCTGGCCTAACGCGGCCGGTTTAGTGCAAATCCAGTACTCCGCCTGCCATTGTTCTTTGCGGTCGTAGGGAGGCCGATAGATGTAGAAATCGCGTGCCTTCCGGCCAATTCGCGGTGCCGTGCGGGTATCGTTTCCCAATACGAGTGCTTCGTTCAAAGCATCTTGAAACGTTTCGAAAGGTCCATCGATGTAATCCCGGTGATTGATGATGTGCCAGTCCATAGGTCTATTTGTTAGATGAGAGAAAGTGGATTTCGGTTCCTAAAATGCGCGCAGATATTGTGGAGGGACCGTGGGTTTTATCCCCAATTCCTCCGCGGCATGATGAGCCCAGTACGGATCGCGAAGAGTTGCGCGGGCCAGCAGTACAATATCCGCCTTACCGGTCTGGATAATTTCAGCGGCCTGTTTGGCATCGGTAATAAGCCCTACCGCGCCCGTTAGAATGCCTGCTTCCGCCTTGATCCGTTCGGCGTACGGCACTTGATAGCCTGGACTAACCGTGACCTTCGCGGAGTGCGCCAGCCCGCCGGAGGACACGTCGATCAGGTCCACTCCCAGGGCACCGGCTTCCCGTGCAAACGCGATGGATTGTTCAATCTCCCAGCCGCCTTCCACCCAATCTGTGGCTGAAATTCGCACGAACATCGGATACTCTTCAGGCCATGCGGCGCGCACGGCACGGATCACTTGCAACGGGAAACGCATCCGGTTTTCGAGCGACCCGCCGTAGGCATCGGTTCGATGGTTGCTCAGTGGCGAGAGGAATTCGTGCAGCAGATAGCCGTGTGCGGCATGCAATTCAATGAGGCGGAAACCCGCTTTTTCCGCGCGGCCCGCTGCGTTCACAAATGCCCAGAGCGTCTGCTGGAGTTGGTCCGCGGTGAGTTGAGTGGGCGGTTGGTCTTCCGGTTCAAATGGAATGGGGCTCGGCGCCACTGGGGTCCAGCCGCCGTCGTCCAGCGTTATGGTGGTGCCTCCATCCCAAGGGCGCCTGGTGCTAGCCTTGCGCCCGGCGTGGGCTAGTTGAATGCCCGGCACGGCTCCTTGTCCTTCAATAAAGGCGGCAATGCGCGCGAGCGCGGGCACGTGCTCGTCCTTCCAGATGCCCAGGTCTTGCGGTGTGATGCGGCCCTCCGGCGTTACGGCACTTGCTTCCACCATCACCAGTCCTGCGCCACCCGCGGCACGGCTGCCCAGGTGAACCAGATGCCAGTCCGTCGCGAAGCCATCCTCACTGGAGTATTGGCACATCGGGGAGACGGCAATGCGATTGCGCATAGTGATGTTGCGCAGGGTTAAAGGAGAGAAAAGCGAATCGGCGGACACTACCTCCAATTTGACACACTCAACAGGTATTTCGTATGGTAAATCCGTATTGCCATGAAAACCACCGCGGCTGCCGCGCTGCTTCTATTCCAGGTTGTGATGATGGTCTACGCGCGGTTCGTGCCGTCGCGCTACTTCTGTTGGGCTCCGTTCGACATTCAAACCGAGTACAAGCTGCAAGTGGAAGTGGGCGGCCGGGCACTCAATGCGAAGGAGGTGCGCACCCGCTATCGGCGCGCACAGAATGGCACTGACAACCGTTCGCCGCAGCACGTGATGGATATCGTTCAGGGTTACGAAGAAACATACGGGCGCAACAACCCGGCGCGCGTGGAGATGCGATATCGCGTAAACGGAAAGCAGGAACAGGTGTGGCGATGGCCGCGGCAGTAAGCCCGTCGTGGAATCCGCTGCGCTGCGGTGGCACCGCGCTACCGGTCAATCTGCTGGTGATGGCGAAAGCGATTGCCATCGCCCTGCTATTGACCAACCACGTAGCGTTACTGCCCGATCCGTTTCTGCCGTTCGTTCCGGGCCTCGACAGTATTCAGCCGGTGCTGTTCCAGCGGACCCTGCAAGTGGTCTTCGTAGCCTCGGCACTGGCATTGCTTTTCAATCGATCCGTGCGGCTGGCGGCGTTTATTCTCGGCATGACCATCATCGTCAGCGTGCTGGCGTCGAAGGCCTACTACGGGAATAACAAGACATTCTGCGGGTTCATTCTGTTTCTCACCGGGCTGTACCAACCCGGCAGAGAACCGTGGATGATCCGGCTGCAACTGGCGCTTGTCTATTTCGGCGCGGGATCGAACAAGCTGCTTGACGCCGACTGGCAATCTGGCGTGTTCTTTCAAAATTGGGCCGCGAACCGTTTACATCAGCCGGTGTTTATTGCCGTCTCTTCCTATCTGCCGCCGCTGCTGCTGGCCAAGGCGATCAGTTGGATCACCATTGCCACCGAGCTCGGGCTGAGCGGCGTGTTCCTGGTCCGGCGATTGTTCCCGCTCGGCATCTGGGGAAACCTGCTGCTGCATTCCGGCATGCTGTTTTTCACCGGCAGCACGTTCACCATGTTCTTTTACGCGATGACGGCGTCGATGTTGGCGTTCGCGTCATGGCCCGCGTCCCCGATGCTGGTGATCTTCGATGGCGATTGCGGATTCTGCGCGTTGTCGAAACGATGGGTGGAGCGTTTCGATCTGGAGAACATTCTTGACTGGCGGCCTTACCAATCCGGCGCGGGCAAGCGTTATGGGATCACGGACGCTGACGCCAGCCAACGGATCTACCTGATCAACGGCGACCGGATCTATTCCGGGTTCAGCGCGTTCAAGATGATGGTTCTCTGCAATCCGATTTCGTATCTGTTGACCTACACCGTGTTGGCCGCTCCCGGAGCGGGCGATTCGCGATTCCGAAACGTAGTAGTAGCTATTCTGCTATTCCTGTTCTCTCCGTTTTTCCGGCCGGTGGGCGACGCCCTGTATGCATGGGTCGCGCGTAATCGCCGTTCGCTGGTCTCCAATAGCAATTGCAGCCTCGAATAAGATAAGTTAGCTTTGATGATTTCAACCTGGCCTCAAAATTACGATCCGCTTGGGGACGTGTACCTATCGACAATCGCCGCCGCGATTCCTGCTGTCTGCCTGTTCTATCTGCTTGCCATCCGCCGTACCGCCGCTTGGAAGGCCGCGATTTACGCCTTTGCGGTGGCGATCGTAGTGGCCCTGGCAGTCTTCGGAATGCCTGCGCGGATGGTGGCGGGCGCAGTGGCTCTTGGTCTGGTGTATGGTTTGTTCCGGATCGCCTGGGTGGTAGTGGCCGCGGTGTTCGTTTATGAACTCACGGTGGAATCGGGACAGTTCGAAACGCTGAAACAATCGATCGGCGCGATTACGGGAGACCTGCGGCTGCAAGTGTTGTTGATCGCCTTTGCCTTCGGTGCGCTGCTCGAAGGCGCTGGCGGAGGAGGTGC
This sequence comes from Acidobacteriaceae bacterium, assembly GCA_025360145.1. GTDB lineage: Bacteria > Acidobacteriota > Terriglobia > Bryobacterales > Bryobacteraceae > JANXXV01. The sequence goes on along the minus strand of JANYCV010000387.1, from coordinate 595 downwards.
CCCGGTAGCGGTCACCGCGGCCATGATGATCGGCGTCGGCTTTCCTCCGTTTCAAACAGCAGTTCTCTGTTTGATTGCGAACTCGGCGCCTGTCGCTTTCGGCGGCCTGGGTAATCCCATTCGCACTCTTGCCGCGGTAACCGGCTTGCCCGAGCCCGATTTCAGCGCGATGGTGGGCCGCATTCTTCCGCTTACTACACTGGTGCTTCCGTTCTGGCTGGTGCGCATGATGGCGAGCACGAAGGACACGCTCGCCGTTTGGCCGGGGCTGCTGGTCTGCGGGATCTCGTTCGCCAGTTTTCAGTTCTTCTGGTCGAATTTCATGGATGCGTCGCTGGTGGATATCGTCGGCGGCATCGGCACGTTGCTGATTCTTGCGTTGTTCTTCGGGAAGCTGTGGAAACCGGCGACGGTGTGGGAGTTCCCCGGATGGAAGGCTCCGGCTAAGCCCATGGGCTTGCCTCCGCTTACGGTGAGCCGCGTGTTTCTGGCGTGGTCGCCGTTTCTTCTGTTGTCCGTTTTTGTGGTGATCTGGGGATTGCCCGCCGTGGCGCGGGTGCTGGACTCGTACTCCATCAAGTTTCCGGTTCCCGGT
>JANYCV010000314.1 GCA_025360145.1 Acidobacteriaceae bacterium | reverse complement strand
ATTGGGCATCATTTCCACAATCAGATGGAAGAGATGTTTGTGATCTTCACGGGCGAGGCGCAGTTTACAATTGACGGCCGGACGTCGATTTTGCAGGCGCCGGCGGGTGCGCCGTGCCGGATGGGGCGGTCACATGCGATTTATAATCCGTCGGACAAACCGGTGGAATGGATGAATATCGCGATCGGCAGCACCAAGGGGAAATATGACGCTTTCGATCTGGGAGACGACCGGGTGGGCGTGGCGATTGATCCGAAGCCGGTGTTCGTGAACATGCAACTGGACAAGGCATTGCTGAAGCCTGTAGCCGGGATGTATGGCGGGAAGGGCACGGTGCGGTACCGGCGCGCGCTGCCGCCCGAGGTGTTTTTTGCGAATTGGTCTTACGTGGACCACCTGGTGGTTCCGGCAGGCAGTTCAGTGGGACGGAAAATGCACGAGGGCGTGGAGGAGTTTTACTACGTGATGAATGGCGACGGGACGGCGAAGATCAATGCCGAGTCGGCGGCGATTCACAAGGGCGATGCGGTTCCGGTTCTGCTGAACGACGTGCATTCGTTTGAGAATAGCGGCGATGGGGATCTGGAGTTGATGATTGTCGGCATCGCGCGGACCAAGTGGGCGCTGGATACTACGGAGGTGAAGTGATGCGGACGACGTTTGTGTTGGCGATTATTTTCGGGCTGCCGTTGCTGGCAGCGGAACCTTTGGCGTCCAGGATCGGGCACACCGACCCGAGCAAATACCGCCGCAGCCGGTCGCACGGGAGCGCCGGCGATATGGCTTGCTCTACGCTGTTGCCGGGGAGTGCGCTGGCTACTAATTTGTACTTTATGCATCGCTGCCAGATTATGCCCGGCGGGGGTGTGGGGCATCATTTCCACAACACCGATGAAGAAATGTTTGTGATTTTCGACGGTGAGGCGGAGTTCACGATTGACGGGCATACGTCGCTGTTGAAGGGGACGGTGGGTGCGCCAAACCGGATGGGGCATTCTCATGCGATTTACAACCCTGGGGATAAGCCGGTGGAGTTCATGAACATCAACATCTCCGCGGTGAAGGGGCGGTACGATGCGTTTAATCTGGACGATGCGCGGATTGGCGTTCCGAAAGAACCGATTCCGGCGTTCATGACGATGCGGCTGGATAAGGCTCTGTTATTGCCGATGAAGGGTTATCACGGCGGCGAGGGCACGGCGCAATACCGGCGGGCTCTGGATCCGACGGTGTTCTTGACGAATTGGTCTTATATGGACCATTTGTTGCTGCCTGCGGGGGCGTCCGATGGGAAGCACCGTCATGCCGGGGTGGAAGAAATTTACTACGTGCTGAATGGGGACGGCGAGGTGCAGGTGAACGGGGAGACTGCCGCGATTCATAAAGGCGATGCGGTGCCTGTGTCTTTGAACGAGGTGCACTCGTTTAAGAATAATGGGACGGCGGATTTGGAGTTTATGATTGTTGGCGTGGCTTCGCAGAAGAATGTTTTGGATACGCTGGAAGGGGAGATTAGGCGGGGGAATTAGGGGCGAAGGGATCCCCGCAACCGATCAGACGGCCAGGCCATTTTCTTATAAGGAGGCCGTACAACAGCTTCTTCCAGTTTAGAAAGGCAGTTTTCTCTGTTTGAATCAACCAGGCGCTGTACACGGGCGCAGAGAATCTCCATTGATAAGCCGGTCTTGACTGTCGCCGCCTCCGGTTGCTCGCATCATGACCGAACCGCCGCCGGGTCTCTATCTGTGCCTTCCTGGCGTGACCGATTCAATCCGTCCAGAGCTTATTTTGAATAATTCTGGTTTGACCGGCTCACTCGGAAGATATAGACTCAAGGTACTGAAGTTTCAGGGAATTCAGAGAGGAGAGTCTCAAATGGGTAAGTTGTCAGGTCTTTTGTTTTTTGTTGCGTCGAGCATGTGGGCACAGTCCTTTACTGCTTCGGTCCGAGGGGTAGTGACCGATTCCAGCCAAGCCGCCGTACCCGCAGCCAAGATTACCGTCAAAGACGTGAATCGCAATCTGGAGCACACCGCGGTGGCCGACACTTCGGGCCGGTATATCGTTACCGCCCTTCCTCCGGGCACGTATTCTTTGACGGCGGAAGCCGCTGGCTTCAAGAAATATTCACGGAACGCCTTCGATCTGCAGATTAAGCAGGAAGCTACTGTCAATGTGGAACTCTCAGTGGGAGAAGTGGCGACAACGGTGGAAATATCTGCAAGCGCTCCGCTGCTGAACACCACCAGCGCCGATTTGGGCCAAGTGGTCAACAACAGGTTTATCCAATCTCTGCCGCTCGCCGGACGTGCGCCGCTCGCGCTTGTCGCGCTGTCCGCGGGCGTCACTCCGGTGAACACCAGCGCCGGTGGACAGTCGAACACGAACTTCGTAGCCAACGGCGTGCGCAACTCGACCTCCGACGTGCTGCTGGACGGCATGAGCCTCACCAACGTTGAACAGAATAGCGGAATCACGAACCTGGAATACCAGCCTTCCGTGGACGTGGTCCAGGAATTCAAGATTCAGACCAATTTTTTTAGCGCCGAGTTTGGCAATACGGGTGGTGCGGTAGTCAACATGATCACCAAGAGCGGGACGAACGAATTCCACGGGGTAGGTTATGAATTCGCCCGTAACGCCGCTATGAATGCCAATAACTGGTTTGCAAATCGGGCCGGACGCTCCATCCCGGATTTCAAACGCAATGTTTTTGGCGGCACTATTGGTGGTCCCGTATTGATTCCCAAGCTCTACAACGGCCGTAACAAGACGTTTTTCTTCTACGATTACGAAGGGAATCGCCGGTCCAACGCGGACACCCGGTTGAGCACCTTACCCACGCTGAAAGAACGTGTGGGAGACTTCTCCGATACCCGTGCTGCCAACGGGTCTCTAATCACAATCTACAATCCCTTCGATACTTACAAGGCCCCGGACGGCCGTACATTGCGTAACCCTTTTCCCGGGAACATCGTTCCGGCTAACATGCAGCGCAAGATCGCCCAGAATGCGCTCTCCTACTACCCGAAACCAACGTCGGAGGGATCCCTCTTCACCCATACCGATAATTTCTTCGGACAGGGAGTCTCTACATCCCAGGGCAGCCAGATGGATGCGAAGATCGATCACAATATCAATGACAAGCAGCGCATTAGCTCGCGCTACAGCCTGAACTTCGGGAATGATACGCCACCGAATTTCTTCGGCAATCTGGCGGACCCTTATTCGAATGGCGATTCCCGTTCCCGAACCCAGAACTTCGTCTTTGATTTCACCCGCATGCAAAGCCCGACGACCATTCTAAATTTCCGCTACGGAGTACTTCGGCAAAATGCGCACACCGATTCCAAGAGCAAAGGATTCGATCCAACCACTCTTGGTCTACCGCCAATTTACCTGACGTCCGGCGTGCTTCAATTCCCGGCTTTTCAGCCGGAAGGGTATCAGCAGGTCGGCATGGTGGGATATGGACTGATCGCACGCGGAGACGACGTCCAGAGTATTACAGGCAACGTGACGAAAATCTTCTCAGGCCATAACCTGAAGGTAGGAACCGAGGCGCGCCTGATGCGTCTGAATTATTTGCAGCCGGGCTACCCACAAGGAAATTTCAATTTCAATCGTGGCGTTACGAACCAGGACCCCAATTCCAGTAACTCGCTGCAAGGAAATGCCATCGCTTCGATGCTCGTTGGATGGGGAAGCGGCGGCAATTATCATTTGGACCCCCCGTCCGCGGCTGCTTCGCAATACTACGGATTTTATGCTCAGGATGACTGGAAGATCACGCGTAAGCTGACCCTAAACCTTGGTCTGCGCTACGACTTCGACGTGCCGCGCACGGAGCGCTACAATCGCCTGAGCTGGTTCGATTTGTACGCGCCCTCTCCGATCGCCGGAAAGGTGCCCGGATATCCAGACCTCAAAGGCCAGTTCAAATTCGCCGACGCCAACACGCGAACCTCGGTCGACGGAGATTACAACAATTGGCAACCCCGCTTCGGCTTCGCCTATGCGCTGGATAGCAGGACGGCCATTCGTGGTGGATACGGGCTCTTCTACACGGTCTCAAGGGCCACAATCAAGGGCCATACAGGATCTGGCTTTCAAACCGATTCCGGTCCGGAATTCAGCCGCGACGGTGGGCTCACGCAGTACGCAACGCTTGAGAATCCGTACCCCAATGGCCTGAACGTTCCGCCCGGCAACACCCAGGGTGCCTTGACGTTTCTTGGTCTCGGTGTCGGCACGGATACCCGGCCCAACAGCAACCCGCAGTATCAATCCTGGAATTTTTCGGTGCAGCGGGAGTTGCCAGGCAGTTCGGTAGTCGAAGTCAACTATACCGGCAGCAAGGGGACTCATCTCTATTTCGGCGGCGGTGTAGAGGGTCAAAACCGGCTGGATCCGTCTTACTGGGGTCAGGGTAGAACGGCTCTAAACTCGCTGGTTCCGAATCCTTTCTTCGGGATCATCACGGACACCAAGTCCCGTCTGAGCCAGCCTACTGTGACTCTGAATACGCTATTGCGGCCTTACCCGCAGTACACCGGCGTCAGCGGAGCCACCCCAAACATCGGCAACTCTATTTATCATGCCGTGCAATTCAAGTTCGAAAAGCGCTACTCGCACGGGCTTTCCTTACTGGCCCACTACACTATCTCTAAACTGATTGATGATTCTTCGTTCTCTTCCGGTAACGTTGCATGGCTGGGTGGAACCACCTCAGTTCAGAATTATAAGAATCTCCGTCTCGAGCGGTCCGTCTCGGCGATGGATATTCCACAGCGCCTGGTCATGAGCTTCTCCTATGAACTTCCGGTTGGAAAGGGGAAAGCGCTTGGCGGAAACATGAACAAGAAAGCGAACGCTGTTTTGGGCGGCTGGGAGTTGAATGGTCTAACAACATTCAGCAAAGGCTACGCAATCATCCCAGGGCTTCAGGGCGGCGTCCTTTGGGAAGGCTCGCAGCGACCGAATCTGCTTAGCGATCCCAGCACCTCGGGATCGGTGGTCAGCAGGTTGAATAACTACTTCAACACCGCGGCATTTTCCCGGCCCGCGCCGGACACTTACGGCACCGCGCCCCGTACGCTGAATTATCGAACTCCCGGCATCAAGAACGCCGATCTGTCTCTGCTCAAATCCATAGCGTTTACCGAAACGAAAAGACTACAGCTGAGACTGGAAACATTTAACAGTACAAACACGCCCACGTTCGGAACGCCCAACGCTACGTTCGGCGCCTCGAACTTCGGGGTCATCAGCGGATATGCCGGAGGCCGAGGCCCACGAGAACTCCAGGTCGCGGTGAAGTTCTACTATTAAGAAACTCACGCACAACAGACTCGCCGTCCGCGGCTTGTGAGCTATTAGGGCAGTTCGCGAATTTCCAGGACGCGGTCGATCGCGGCGTTCTCGATCGTCTGGGTCCCTCCACCCGGCCACACGATCTCGATGGTTTTAACGTGATCGTGTGCGCCGAGACCGAATCTTACCAGCGCCTCGCTGGAGGAAGCATAGCCCACGCTTGTGGTCGCATGATTGTATAGCTTGCGGCCATCGGGGAGGGTAACGCAAATCTTCGCTCCCAAGCCGCCGCGATTACTTTTAGTGCCGGTCAGTTTCACTGCGAGCCAGTGTCCCGCCCCTGCCGTTATATTCCGAAACAGCTTGGCGGGTCGGTTCAGCGAGGTGACTACAACGTCTACACGTCCGTCATTATCGAAGTCGGCAAACGCCGCGCCACGGTAAAGCGCTTTGGCCTGAAAATCCGCCCCGGCCGACGGCGAGACGTCTTCAAACCGGCCGTTCCCCGTGTTTCGGAACACACTGTTCGCCAGCTCCGATTGCGTGCCCAGGTACCGGTTCAATTGCGGGAAGTGGGAATTAGCGAAGAACAGGTCCTTCCAGCCGTCGTTATCAAAATCGAACATACCCATTCCCCACCCGGTCATCTGATTCGTCAGCCGGGCCAAGCCGGAATGAATCGTGTCGTCTTCAAACAGAGATTTTCCGCCTCTGTTGCGAAACAGGAGATACGTGTCATTCACCATGCCGGTGACAGCCACATCCGGCAATCCGTCATTGTTGTAGTCGCGAAAATCGGTGCCCATTCCGGCGATTGCATTTCCATGGTCCGCCAAGGCCACTCCTGCCTGCAGGCCCACTTCTTCAAACGTACCGTTGCCCTTGTTCCGGAAGAGAAAGTTCCGGATAGAATCATTAGCCACGAAAACGTCCGTAAATCCGTCACCATCAAAGTCGGCAAACGAAACCCCCATGCCCTTGCCAATGTGGTTCGCGATACCAGAAGTCCGCGAGACATCGGTGAAAGTGCCATCGCCGTTGTTATGAAACAACTGGTTTGGAGTGCCTGGGTAATTGTCCGGATGACAGTAGAGACGGTGATCGGTTGCGCCGCAAGCTTTCTCTTTTAGAGGATCCCAGAGCACATAATTCGAAACAAAAAGATCCAGCCGTCCATCGTTGTCGAAGTCGAACCAGCCGGCTGAAACGGACCACAATTTTCCGTACTTAAAATCTATCCCGCTGACGCCAGATTTTTTCGTGACATCCTCAAAGGTGCCGTCGCCTCGATTACGGTAAAGAATGTTGCGGTTTACGCCGGCCACGAAGAGATCGGCAAAGCCGTCGTTGTCGAAATCTCCGACGGCTGCGGCCATGGAATACCCTTCTCCAGCCACGCCTGCCTTACTGGTAACGTCGGTGAAGGTGGAATCGCAATTGTTGCGGAAGAGCCGATTCGAAAACTCGGGACCGGTCTTGCGGAGCGACGGAAGCGCGGCGCCGTTGGCAAAGAAAATATCGATACAGCCGTCATTATCGTAGTCCAGCGCGGCGACTCCGCCGGGCATTAGCTCTACCTGCCGGAATTGGCCGCTGGCGGAATTCTTCAAGGTAAAGTTCAGCCCGGACTTCTTTGCCATGTCCTCGAAGCGAATTTGTGCATAAGCGGAGCCACTACTCATCTCGAGCGACGAGTAAATTGTCAGCCAGAGCAACAGCCTCATCGGCCGCCGCGCTTGGGTTTTCCCGATAGGTGCTCCACGAGCCAGGCGGCCTCTGTTTCCGCTTCCTTGTCAAGGCCTCTGATTCGGTATATCTTCATTAACAGGTTGTGGGCGTTCGGCAGCCAGGGAGCCAGTTGAATCGCTTTTTGAGCATCGGTTTCGGCGTTCCGCGCATCTCCCAAACTCAGCAGAATCCGCGCTCTCCAGAAACGAAGTTTGGCGGAATCAGGCGAAAGAACCAGTGCCCGATTGATAGCCTCCAGTGACGGTTTCAGTTTCTCCGTTTCGAAAAGGAACTGCGCGTAGCCCAGCCAGAGTTCCGGGTTGCTTGCCGCGGATCGCGTGTCTATCAAGATTGCGAACAGAGCGGCTGCCTGCTGATTGCGTCCAAGTTGGAAAAGCGCCCCGGCTTTGTAGATCCCGGCGCGGTCATTGGACGGCTGAAGTTCCAGCGAAGCGTTTAAGGCTTCCAGCGCCGGCAGGTAATAGTTATTTTCATAGTGCAGCGCGCCCAGATAATACCAACTCTCCGCATCTCCGGGATCCATTGCGACGAGTGATTTCAAGACGTGTTCGCCCTTGAAGAAATCATTCTCCATCTGATACGCATGCCCCAATGCCCTTAGCGCCATCCGGTCCAACGGCGTCAGCTTGACCGCTTTCTCTAAAAATGGAATAGCGTCTAACGATCTACCAAGCGCAAGTAAGGAAGTGCCCAAGCCTACCTGGGCCTGCGCGGAACCGGGCGCAGTGGCCGCAGCCCTTCGGAACAGGTTCTCCGCTTCCGGAAACAATCCAAGTTGATATTGTGTGCTGCCGAGCCGAATGAGCAGCAATGCATCGCGTGGCGATTCCTGCAGCAATTGGCGGTAGATCACGGCCGCCCGTTCGAACTCTCCTGAGGCATAAAGCCGGTCGCCAGTGGCGGAGTCTGGCGACGCCGCAAGAAAGCAAAGCAAAAGCCAGACTGACACAGCTCACAGTATACTCCGCGATTTCTACAGACGGACCATTAGCAAGATAGTTGCTGTTGAGGAAAACCGTGAAGGCATGCAATTCGCTGGCTCCGCGGAATACAACTCCGCCAGCGGCGGCGCGAACATTTGGGTACCACCGACGTCCTCCATTTCGTCTGGAAGCGTGTGTCCGGAGAAGTGAGCAGAGCCGCCGATGCTGGCTTCGCCGGCTCTGGCGCAAGCGCTCATCGAAAAGTAGTCTTGATGATTCGTCAGAACCTGAATCCCGATTCTGCCTACGCCGATATTGCAGTGCATGGCGATAGACTCACTCCTCTGCGATTCCGGCCTTCGGCGAGCGCGGCGACCCAGGAGATCCGGTCTACCGTGAACGCTCCGACGCAAATCCGGATCGAACGGCGTGGAAATCAGTTCACGATTTTTGCCGCGAAATCGGAAGAGGCTATGACGCCGGCCGGGCCCGCCACAATTACTCTTCCGGATCTGCTGTACATCAGAATCGGAATGTGTGCGCATGATGCAAACATCCTGGACAGCGATGGCAGGGAATGGCTAGGTGCGCGCCAGGCGTTCCTGGTGAAATCTGCGTCAATTCCCGGTCCCATGGGCAGCCGGGGATCTAGCTCGACGGTTCTCGGGGCGGGTGCTTCGGTTTGAAGATCTATGGAGGCAATAGGCAGGCCGCGCGAATAGGATTACTCGCCTTGGATATGCTATTGATAGCCCTCCAAGCCAACAGCGCGGTCAGTAGTGCCACTTGCCTCAAGACGATACCCCCCAAAAACTTAAGGATCGCGGCTCCAGATGCCCAGAACATAGTGGCGTCACCCGCTGTGATCAGACCGGCGACCCGATGTTGGTTTAAAAATGGACTTTGGCCGCCTCTCCGCTTGGCGCGGAAGATCCAGCCGGACTTGAGTCCGTCCGGTAGCCGTCCACGCTGGGCGAGGCTGCGCGGGCAGCGAGCGCGTTTGGGCAACCGCTTGTGCCAAGCGCAACTGCTGCTGCTTGCCACCAAGCCCCAACAATAGTACTCTTGCAAGGTGGGCAAAGAAAAGGCGAAGATTATAGCGAACTTATCACTCGGATTTCCTGAGTTCTCCGAACAACGGGCGCTGACCCGCGGCGCTAACATCGAATCCGCCGTGGTCCGGTTTCAGGAATGGATGGAGGCGGACAACTCGCCCATTCGCGCCATCCGGCACATTCCAGCGCGCGCCGCCCAAGCAGTCGACATCCCGGAACTGGTGGATTTGAAGCTGCGGAACGCGTTGATCGGCCGCGGCATTCACCAACTCTACACGCATCAGGCCGACGCACTGGAAGCGGTGGAGGCCGGACGGAATGTCGTGATTGTCACGCCGACGGCCAGCGGCAAAACCCTCTGCTACAACCTTCCGGTCCTGAATCGCCTGCTTTCCGAACCCGGTGCCCGCGCCATGTATCTGTTCCCCACCAAGGCCCTGGCCGAGGATCAGCTTCACGAATTCCAGGCAGCCGTTGATGCCATGGGGTCCGATATTCGCGCGTTCACCTACGACGGCGATACGCCCCAGGACGCGCGCAAGGCGATCCGCGAGCGGGCGAACGTGGTGCTGACCAATCCCGACATGCTGCACAGCGGGATTCTGCCTCACCATACAAAATGGGCGAAATGTTTCGAGAATCTACGGTACTTGGTCATCGATGAACTACACTATTATCGCGGCGTTTACGGTAGCCACCTGGCGAATCTGATCCGGCGGCTGAAGCGCGTCTGCGAATTCTATGGCTCCTCGCCGCAGTTCATTTGCTGCTCCGCCACCATCGCAAATCCCAGGGAACTCGCCCAGGCCCTGACGGGCAAAGAGTTTGAATTGGTGGACCGCAACGGCGCACCCAGCGGGGAGAAGTATTTCGTTTTCTACAATCCGCCCGTGGTGAACCGGGAACTCGGCATCCGGCGCAGCTATCTGCATGAGACGCGCCGCATCGCGCTCGAATTTATAGACCGTCAGCAGCAGACACTTGTCTTCGCCAACAACCGGCTGGCCACCGAGATCCTGATTACCTATTTGAAGGAAGCCTGCGAACGCCGGAAGCTGGCGCCGGACATGATTCGCGGCTATCGCGGCGGATACCTGCCGAAGGAGCGGCGCGAGATTGAGCGCCGGC
>JANYCV010000279.1 GCA_025360145.1 Acidobacteriaceae bacterium | reverse complement strand
TTGTAGAGTGGCACTTTTCCGCAACGGACGTGGCTGGAATGTAATGCCCGGCGCGAAAGATTCTCCAGAGCTCGAAAAACTCATGTATGTTGATGGTTACTCTGATGGAGTCGCAGCCACACGGTCTACATTGATTAAAAGATGCCAGGCTGGGGCAAGACAGTCTGTAAATTTGCCCACTCGCGACGTAGTAAAAGCACTGAACATGTTCTATGAAGATCCCACAAATTTGAAAATCCCTGTTGGGTTAGCAATGACCTGGCTGTCCGATAAGACGGCGGGCAGAAGTGCTTTGCATCTCGACGGTATGCTTGCAGATTTCAGAAGGTGGTCAAATACTGACTGACCGGAGACAAATTGAAGATCCGCGATGTTATCAAGAAAATCGAAGCTGACGGTTGGCGACTCCGAAGCACGGTTGGCAGTCACCGGCAGTATGTTCACCAGACCAAAAAAGGCCGAGTCACCATACCCGGCCATATGGGCGATGATGTAAATATCAAGACGCTCAACAGCATCCTGAATCAGGCAGGACTAAAACCATGAACGAGAAAGGGTACGCGATTGTAATTGAACCAGGCCCAAATAACTTTAGCGCCTACGTTCCCGACCTGCCTGGGTGCATCACCACTGGCCACACGGAAGCCGAAGTAAAACGCAACATGAAGGAAGCCATTGAGCTACATCTGAGCGGTATGCGAGAGGACGGCGACGCGATCCCGGAGCCGACAACGCTGGTGGATTACGTTCCATTGGCGTCTTAGTCCTGGACAGCGAACAGCGTGTATTGTCAATGAAAAACGTACTGGTCACGAGGTGAAGTTTATGGGAGTTTTGAAAGACGCCTACGAAATCGCAAAGTAACTGGTACAGATCCCTGCAAAGAGGAAACAAAGGACTACGCCGCCCGAATTCAAAACAAAAATCAATGGTTAATACTTTCGACGGTCTTATACGTCCGCTGCATGTATGACTGGTTCGACGAACAAAAGTGGCCCATGCAGTTCATCGGTTGGGCCGCCCGAAATCTGTTTGAGCTAGAGATTTGGACGCGATACGTGCTCCTGAAAAGAGAGTACGTTGAACGTTTTGCCAAGGACTGGATCATGGATGGGATTAGCATTGGCGAATCCTTTCAGGCATGGGGAAACAGGAACTGACTGAGCGACCCGGGCATGCATCCAAATCAAACATCTTAACCGTTATCAATTGCCTACGGCTTTTGACGGCTCCGCATCCAAAAAGCAAAGAACCGGCGAAAGCCAAAGAGTTGACTCGCGCCGCATTAGAGCATTTTCAGAATTAACGTACAGCGTTGAATTGGAATCTCCGTTCCCTAACGGTCGCGGCTCGGAATCGTTACGTTGACGGGCGCCAGCAAGCGGACTCGACAGTAATCCTGAAAATGTTCTAACAACAGTACCGGCTTGTCTATCAGAAACGCTGTTAGAAACTCGTGACACAGGGGTGCATATATTTTATGGTGAAACAGCTACGATGAAAGAAGGAGTCCGGTTCAACTCCTCGCCGTGGTCCCCAGCTCCGGTGATTAATGCGTGAACAGCCGGTTCGGCGCTGGGCGGGCGCGCGAGCAGGGGTATTTACCGGGTCTTTCCTTTGCTCCGGTCAAGAAGCGCATCCATCATTTCTTGCCGGTAGCGGAAATTTGTTTGTTTGAGCCGGGCCAATGCGTCCGCCAAGTCAACCAGGCCACGTTGAGCGGCGCGGTCAAGTACGCCAAGCGTTCCGGTAATTTCTAACCCTTTTTGCAACGCCGCCGCTGCGCCCTTGCGGTCATCAATGAGGATGAGATCGGCTTTGAGGGAGAGCCCGAGCATAATCGCCGACCTCTCTCCGGGGTCCAGCCTCCTAAGCACTGGATCGGCGGCGTCTATATCCGGCGACACCTCCACCCAGCCAGGCATTTCCTTCATCCAGGCTTGCACCGCCTGGGGCGCGGATGGATGGCGCAATTCGTCCGCTACGACTGAAGGGACGAATATTTTTCCGAACAGACGCGGAAGGAGATCAATCCGATCAATTTGCGCCAGGTAGCGAATGGGACTGGTGTCCGCTACGACCACGAGCATTAGAGGCCGAGGCGCTGTAAGCTGGCGCGTTCGCGCTCCAGGTCTTCAAAGGTGTAGTCGATCCAGATATCGTGGGCTTTGAGAAAACTGTCAATCTGGTCGCTAGTTTCAAAGCCAAGCAATCGCCGAAGATCAGGCTTCGCGAGATGGCCCCGTTTATATTCCTCGGCGACCAGCGCCTCCAGGGCGCGGCGCGACAGATCACCGCCGGATGCGCTCATGCGGCTGGCGAGATCGTCGGGAATGTGGACGGTGAGTTCCATGCTCTTTCACCTAGCGTACCGCCGCGACGCGGTCAACACAAATACTACAACACAACGTCCTTTATATCCGGCTAACCGCCGCGTTCGTGGATTCTTGACCAGTACGTGTCCGAATGAGTGAGATTCACAAAACCTCATCGGGAACTCGGGGCCGCAGCGACCCCGCGCCGGGAGCGGAAGTCGCAAGTCAACGCATCTATTGTGCCCCGCCTGCCGTGTTAGTGTCAGAGTGGCTCTCGCAGTTTTAGCTTCACCCGTTCTATCCTGAAAACAGAGTGGCCGACGCCCGACGGGAAGAAAAACGAAAACGAGAGATCAAGCTCCGCCTCGCCCAGGAGCGCCTGGAGTTGAACCGCCGGGAAGCGGAGCATTGGACAGCCCTAGCAATAGCGGAGCGCCGGCGCGGTGATTTCCCCGCAGCCGCCCGCGATGCCAAAAAAGCTCTCTCACTCTGCCCGGATCATATGGAAGCGCTCGATCTGCTGGGGCAAATGTATTTCCAGGCTGGCAACTTCACCGAAGCCCTCTGGTATTTCAACCAGCTCCGTAAGTTGGACGATTACCCCGAAACCGTATTTTCGATAGCGCAGGCGCTTCACCGATTGGGCCGCAAACAGGAGGCGCTCAAGGAATATCACGCCGTTTCGGAGACTATCGGTTCTTCGAAAGACCCAGGCGACCGTTCCCTGAGGAACGCTGCTCTCACTGCCTCCGCACAACTGGAACGAGAAATACCTGCACCCACCGCTACGGTCACATTGCCAGCGCCTGCCGTAGCTGCGCCAACCCCAAAGCCTCCGGAACCACTCCCGCCTCCTGAGCCTGAGCCCCTGCGGGTCCGCGTGGAATTTCTCCCTGCGCCCGAACCTGATCTTCAGAATCAGCCTGCCGGATCTCTAGCCGATTACTTTCTGCGCCGCCGCTTCCTCGAACTCCGGATGGCGCAAAACTTCGAAGACCTGCTCTGTCTCGGGTCCCTCAACGGCGTCGATACTTACGCTTATCAGCACGACACAGTCCGCAAAGTACTGCGCCATTTCAAAGGCCGCGCTCTCCTCGCCGACGAAGTGGGCTTAGGCAAGACCATTGAAGCGTGCCTGGTGCTGAAGGAATATTGGGCGCGGGGAATGGTGCGTAAAGCACTGGTGTTGACCCCTCCCGCACTGGTCACGCAGTGGAAGGGCGAGCTCATCGAAAAGTTCGGCCTTGCACCGGCCTCGCCCGACGGCGCGGATTTTCGCAACGACCCGGCCCATTTCTGGAAGTCGGAGCCTCTCATCGTGGCGTCGCTCGGCATGGCCCGGCTGGAACCGCACGCCGGTATGCTGGCGGACATCCCATGGGACATGGTGATCGTGGATGAAGCGCACTGCCTGAAGAACCGCACCAGCGCCAACTGGAAACTGATCAACTCTCTCACCAAGAAGTTTATTTTGATGCTGTCCGCCACGCCGGTGGAAAACAGTCTCATTGAACTCTACAACCTGATTACCGTGCTCAAACCGGGCTTGCTGTCCACCGAAGCCGAATTCAAGAAACAGTTCGTGACGGCCGGCAAGCCGAGATCTCCCAAGAATCCCGGCCGTCTGCGCGGCTTACTGGCGGACGTTATGATTCGCAATACGCGCTCGACCGTGGATGTTCATCTCCCGCACCGCATTGCCAGCAGCGTAGTGGTTTCGCCCTCGCCGGAGGAAGCGGAAGTATACGGCCGCATTTCCGAATTCGTCTCTTCCAAATACAAAGCGAAGGGCGGATCGGCCATGGCGCTTTCGTCGCTATTGCGTCAAGCCGGCAGCAGTCCGCACGCACTGAGCCGCTCGCTCGGCCGGGCGATCCGGGAGGAGAGTTGGGCAGGGCCAAAAGAGAAGCTGGAGTTGAGCGGGATACAGGAGGCCGTTTCCCGGATCCGCACCAGCGCCAAGGGAGAACAGCTCGGCGACATGCTCGCCTCCCACTCCGGCAAGATGGTGGTCTTCACCGAATTCGCGCCGACGCTCGACCATCTCGCCGAGATCTGCCAGCAACGCTCCATCCCCTATGCGCGTTTCAGCGGCGACTTATCACGGCCGGAGAAAGACGCCGCCATCGCCCGGTTCCGGGACGATGCGCGAGTGCTGCTCTCCACCGGCAGCGGCGGTGAGGGCCGCAACCTGCAATTCGCCAATACCGTAATCAATTTCGATCTGCCCTGGAGCCCAATGCGTCTGGAACAACGGGTCGGCCGTGTACACCGCATCGGGCAGACGCGGGAAGTATTCGTGTTCAATTTCTGCCAGCAAGGGACCATTGAAGAGCATCTTCTACGCGTACTTCACGACAAGATCAACATGTTTGAGCTGGTGGTGGGAGAGATGGACGCTATCCTCGATTCGTTCAATGGCGATGGCAAGCTGGACGAAAGCCGCGAGTTCGCCGGCGTCATACTGGACCTTTGGATTTCTAACGATCACGAAGAGGGCCGCACGCAAGCCTTCGACCAACTGGGGGAACGCCTGCTGGCCGCCAAAGCGCAGTATCTTCAGACGAGGAAGCTGGGTGAATCCCTCTTCGAACATGATTTCGAGGTGTAACCATTTTGAGGTGAACCAGCCATGATGGAAATTGCCGGTTGGGCGAAGGATTTGCTCATCAGCCGCGGGGCGCTGGTCGAAGGACCGGAAGCCGATTCGTTTCGCGCCTTGCTGCCGGACGAGGTGTCGGGGGCTCTGGGCGCAAGCGAGTGGTTGTCTCTTCACTTTGGCGCTGGGCCCGGCGCCGACGATCCCGGCGAATGGTTGGAG
>JANYCV010000374.1 GCA_025360145.1 Acidobacteriaceae bacterium | reverse complement strand
AATCCCGCCCTCTGGCCGGCGCCAGTTCCGTGCATGGCGAAGTGCGGGTGAACCGGCAAGTGGTCGGCTGGAAGAAAATCAAATTCTTCACGCTGGAAAACGTGGGGTCGGGTCATCTTTCAATGCCGGAGCAAGAGATGCACACGACGGCGTTCTGGCTGCACTTCCCGGCATCGTTCCTGGCGAAGTTTTCCGGCCTGACGCCTGCCGAGAAACTGAGCGGACTGGTTGGTTTGGGAAATGCCTTGCAGACCGTAGCGTCGTTGCTGCTGATGTGCGACCCGCGCGATTTAGGCGTCTCCCTCACCGAGGAAATCGCGCAGGGGCTACAGGCATTTGAGCCGAATCTGTTCCTGTACGATGCCTACCCCGGCGGCATTGGGCAGAGTGCGCCGCTGTTCCAATTGACCTCGAAGTTGCTTGCGCACTCCGCTGAGCTGCTGGCACAGTGCCCGTGTGAAGCCGGCTGCCCCAGTTGTGTCGGCCCGGTGGGGGAAGTGGGCGAGCGCGGCAAAGAAGCGGCTTCAGCGTTTCTTGCCGCGCTGGTGTAATTAAACGTTGGTGCATATTCGCTTAACCCAGGTAATCATGACAGTTCAGGCCCCCCTCGCAGGCCTTCGACGAAGTCGGCTTTGCGCGGCGCGCCGGGGCACCCCGAGGGACAGAATGGGCGACCGGTTCCGCTGGAATTCAGGGGCCTTCACTGTTACAGGTAAGAGGTAATCGTTCTGACAACCGCCCAGGTGGGGCGGTCCCCCTGGACGGCGCGGGACGCCTCGTCCGGCTGCCCGAAGCAGAGGGTAGGTTCGCCAGCCCACGACCGTACCCAGTTAAGTCTTTTTCAACCGGTCGTTCACATTTCGCGCTCCTCCGGCGTCTAACTACTCCGTAAGCATGCGCAGGGGCTGGATTCTTGTCTCAAACCCGCATGTTAGGATAAAAGATCCGAACATTTCCCGGTTTCTGTGCGTATAAACCGAACGGGGGACGGCGTATTTTTGTGAAAAGAAAATGGAAAACCGTCGTCGGCGTCGTAGGTCTGCTCGTAATTTCGGGCGGAGCATACGCCGGCTATCGCTACAATCAACGCGGAATCGTAACCGTTCAGACAGGAAGGGCCGTTCGCCAGGATCTCACTGCGGTGGTAACCGCGTCGGGGGAGATTAAGCCTCTTAAATACATAAACATCGGCGCAAACGCGATGGGCCGGTTGATTGATATCTACGTCAAGGAAGGCGACAAGGTCACGAAAAACCAGGTAGTCGCCCGGCTGGAATCCATTCAAGCGCAAGCCGAAGTGGCAGCCCAGCGTGCTGCAGTCAGCTCCTCGCAGGCAGATTCGGCCGCCAGCGAAGCGGGGCTGAAGGCAGCCGACGAGAACATCACTACCGCGCAGGCCACGGTAGAGCGAACCAAAGCGGATCTTCGGCGAATGAAGGTCGACTTTGACCGTTCGACAGAACTGTTCAACAACAAACTGGTCGCCCGTCAGGATTTCGACCAGAAGAAATCGCTGTACGACGCTCAGGCCGCAGGGGTCCGGGAAGCCGAGGCGCGCGTTTCCCAGGCGCGGGCACAGCGGGAGCAGCTATCGGCCCAACTGAACTCCTCCCAGCGGCGAATAGCTCAAATGGATGCAAATCTTCGCCGGGCTGCAGACGTCCTCGATAAATTTTCGGCTTACTCCCCGATCAACGGCGTGGTCACCAACCTGCCGGTCCGCGTAGGTGAGACGATGGTTATCGGTATCCAGAACTCTCCGGGCAGCACACTCATGACCATCGCCGATATGTCCGTGATTACGTCCGAGGTCAAGGTGGATGAAACCGACATTGTCAACGTCCGCCTCGATCAGGTCGCCGACATCACCATTGATGCCATCCCCGGGCGCACTTTCAAGGGGCACGTGATCGAGATCGGTAACACGGCGATCCTCCGGTCCACCGGGCTGGCCGCTTCGCAAAGCGCCATCTCCAGCCAGGAAGCGAAAGATTTCAAAGTAGTAATCGCGATGGACAACCCCCCGGACGAGATTCGGCCTGGGCTGTCCTGCACGTCGAAAATTGTCACCGCTACCCGCCAGAAAGCGCTCACCATTCCGATTCAGGCGCTGACGGTCCGGCAGAAGGGCGATCTGGAGCCGGAAAAGAAGAGCGAAAAAGATAAGAATAGCAACTCGCCGCTCGACCCTGCGGCGGAGAAGGCGCGCAAGGAAGAGATTCAGGGCGTTTTCGTCATCAACCTGGAGAAGGCGGAGTTTCGCAAGGTGGAGACGGGTATAACCGGCGCTACCGACATCGAAGTGCTCAGCGGCATCAAGGACGGCGACGAGCTAATCACCGGCAGCTACAAGGTGATCCGCACGCTGCGGAACGAGACTAAGGTCAAAGTCGACAATAAGGCACCGGCGAAGACCGAATCGTAAGATAATCTGGAATATAAACCATGGCAGAAGCAGTGGAAACCGTATCGCCGGCCGAACGTGGCGCTCAACTGAAAAGGGACGGTGTCGTCATCCGTACCTACGATCTCTGGAAAACCTACGTCATGGGCGACCAGGAAATCAACGCGGTTTCGGGCGTGAACATCGAGATCCGGCGCGGCGAATACGTCGCCATCATGGGCCCTTCCGGAAGCGGAAAGTCCACGCTGATGAACCTGATCGGATGCCTGGACAGTCCGTCCAAGGGCGACTATTACATCAACGGAAACCTCGTCAGTTCCATGTCGGACGACCAACTCGCGCAAATCCGCAACAAAGAGATTGGATTCGTCTTCCAGACGTTCAACCTGTTGTCCCGTGCCACGGCTTTACACAACGTAGAACTTCCCTTGATTTATGCGGGCGTCGGCTCGGACGAACGGATCAGGCGTGCCGAGAAAGTATTGATGCAGGTGGATCTGGCCAAGCGCATGCACCATAAGCCGAATGAACTCTCGGGTGGCCAACGCCAGCGGGTTGCCATCGCCAGAGCTTTGGTGAACGATCCGTCCATTCTGTTGGCGGACGAACCGACAGGCAACCTGGATAGCGCCACCGGTATTGAGATCATGGCGCTGTTCGATCGCCTCCACCAGCAAGGCAACACCATCATCGTGGTAACCCACGAGCACGATATTGCCCTTCACGCCCACCGCATCATCTTTGTCCGCGATGGTAAAGTGGCCAAAGACGAAAAAGTCGAAAAGTAAGCTTTGCTACAAATCGAAACTCTAAGGCTTAAACCCCACACCGACCGTCAGCAACCCCTTAGTACCTCCATGTAAGTTTCGGGAAGTATGAAGTAAATGCTTCGTTCTGCCGATCAAAAAATGAGGAGGAACTGTGAGCGCTTGTCTGTATTGCAGTAAGCAACTGGCTCTTCTGAAAACGTTCGCCGGTTCGACTCAATTTTGTTCGGACGACCATCGGCAACGCTATCAGGATGATTCCAATCGACTTGCTCTCGACCGTTTGCTGCAAACGAAAGATCGAAAAAAGGGCTGCAAACAATCCGTGACGCGCACGGAACCGGTCGATTCAGAAGTAGCCGCGCCTCCCCCACCGGAGATGTCTTTCCTAATGGAAAATGCGGGGCAGCAGCTTCCCGTTCGTAGTAGACCGGCAGGCAACACCGCGCCCATTTGGCGTGCAAGCGCCACGATTTATCCCCGTGTTCCGCCATTGAAGTCCAATTCCATCTTCAGTACTTCACCACCGGCAATTCTGCGACCGGAGTTTCAAGATGCGGGGATCGCCTTGCAGACCGCCGTGGGTGGAGGCGGACGGCTGCAGTCTGGGTCCGCCAGTATAGTTGTGGTACCCCAAAAAATCCTAAAGGCCGAGATGCCTTTGCCTCGTACTCAAGCCATAATTAACGATACGGCTGTATCGAAATCCGCGATGTCCAACCAAGCCAAATCCAGTGTGATTGGGAATGGGGCAAGAAGTGAGCAAACCGTGAGTGAGTTCAATCAGGATCAAAAACCGCAAAACCTATTTCGCCTTGCCCCCCGGGCGCAGGCTGGACCGAAGTTCCCCATCGCCGGGCCGATGGATAGCCGTGACTTCCTGCAAGTAGCGGAAGGCAATGTGCTACTTGAGCCGTACAGCCTCGATGTCCTACATTTTCCCGCCGGGTTGTCGTTGGGCGAACTAACGCTCTCGACGCTCACAACCACGGGATTTGAGGGGCTGGAGCACTTGATCGCCGAACACGCGCCCCCTCCGACGGAGTTGGTTGCTGAGCCGGAACCGCAGCCTGAACCCGA
>JANYCV010000247.1 GCA_025360145.1 Acidobacteriaceae bacterium | reverse complement strand
CGGGTCGATTTGTTGGGCTTTTTCGAGAAGTTTTGTGGCTTCCGCTGGCTGGTTTAGGCGGAGTAATGCTTTGGCTAGGGCTACTAGGATTGGTTCGTTGTTGGGATCATTTTGGAGGTAGCGGCGGTATACTGCTGGATCGCCTTCTTGTTGGTTGGCTATCGCTAATGCTTGCGGATCGGCTTTGGTGTAGAAGTCGATCACGGGTCCGGCGTGGGCGAGTTCGGTGAAGCTGGGCTTGCGGGTGATTTTGTGGTCGGTCATCGAGGTGTGGACCGCGTCGGATGGGGTGCGCTTGGGCATGTGGCAGGTGACGCAATCGGCGGTGGTGTGGGGTTGTTTGTGGCAGGTTTGGCATGAGTTTGCTTTCACGCGGGCCGAATGCGGGTCGTGGCAGGTGGTGCAGGTCATTGCGGATTTGGATTCGAGGTAACAGCGGGATTGGAGGAGGCGGAATCCGGCGTTGTTGATTTCGAAGCGGTCTGAGCCTGTGGGGGCGAAGTAGTTTTTGTAGTCGGCTAGCGGTTCGCCGGGTTGGTAGGAGAATACGGAACGACCGGGTTTGCGCAGGGAGTCTACGATGCCTTGCGATGCGGTCTCCAGGTGACATTGCAGGCAGATTTCCAGTTGGCGTTGCGGGGTGAGGAGAGCGGGATTTAGAATGTTTCCTTTTTGAGGGCTTGCGAGGTGTGTTTGTGCTGGACCGTGGCAGCGCTGGCAATCTATTGGCGCTGGTTGTTTTGCGGCTGAGTGGCAGAAGAGGCAGGAATCGGATATTTCGCGGCGGAAGTCGAGGTGATCGGAGTTGTTATAGCCTGGGGACATTGCGTAGGTTTTTAGGTTGGCGTACCAGGAAATTGGGAGTTCGAGGAGCCTGCCTTGCGGGGTGCGATGCAGGTAGGTGATGGCGTGATTGCCGGAGCCGATTGATAGAGCGATGGACTTTTCGATTAGGTTGATGGGTTGGCCGGTTGCGTTTAGCTGGTGGCGGGTGATGGAGTAGGCGGTGGCGTGTTTTTGGGGAGAGTTTAGGTGGGAGGGGAGAGCGCGACCAGGGGGTCGCGCGCCGGCGAGGGCGCCCGCCCCACCTCGGCTTTGTGGATTTTGTTGGTCTAGCTGGTTTTGTTGGCTATTTGGGCTTTGTTGGGTTTGTCGGCTTTGTTGGTTCGGTTGGATTTGTTGGTTCGGTTGGTTCGGCTGGGTTTGTTGGCTCTGTTGGATTTGTTGGTCCTGCTGGCTTAGTCGGTTCTGTTGAGTGTTGTCGATAATTTGACGGGATGGGGAACTGGTGATGGTGTAGTGGCGGTTGGACGGCTTGTGATAGTAGGCTGCGGGCTCGACTATGGGCCGCTCCGTGATGGAGCGGCCCATGCCTGTCTTACGGTAAGCTTCCACAACCGCCGCATGGCACGGCAGACACGTGGTTTGCGCGGCGCTGTTAGAACTGAAGGCGAGCGCCCACCATAAAGCTGCGCGGATCGCGCGCGGCTGTAACCCTACCAAACGCTGAGGGCGTGAAGAAGCTGGTGCCGACTGAGCCGAATTGCGTGTGGTTGAAAATATTGAAACCGTCGGCACGGATTTGTAGTTCTTGTTTTTCGTGGACACGGATAATTTTGGCGAAAGACATGTCGAACTGGTTCCAGCCGGGTCCGGAGAGGATGTTCCGCGATACGGGCGAAAACGTTCCGTAATCCGAATCGACGATCGGCCGATAGGCGGCGGCGTTGAACCACTGGTTGACGTTTCGCTTCGAACGATCGAGCACCGGCGAAGCGGTTGCGAATGGGCGCTGACGGGTGGAAGTCCCTACCCCCGCGATGTCGCGGCCGAGTTCCGGGCTGATAGGCAAGCCGGTGCGGATACTGACTATGCCCGAGTACTGCCAGCCGCCGATGACCTTGCCGACAAGGCCCTGTCTGTTCTTGCCGAACGGCAGTTCGTAGACATAGGACGCGATGAAGTTATGGTTGGAATCGAAGCTGGCGCGGGCGCGTTCTCCGGATGCGTTACGGGTGTTGGGATAAGCGCCGTAAATGCCGCCGGTGAAGTCGGCGTTGTCGATGGCCTTGGAAAACGTGTAGGCGACCTGCGCCATCAGTCCGTGCGAGAAGCTGCGGTTGAGGCCGAACTGGAGACCGTTGTAATTCGAGGCGTAGCTCTGCTCTCTTTGAGCGATGTTGCTCCAGCCCTGGTAGGGGCGAAGTTGATCGGCGTTTTGCGTTCCGCGGGCGATGGCGGCTGTCGCGGGCGGCTGGTTGATATCCTGCGTGCGCATCATATGAATGGCGCGAGAGCCGGAATAGCCGACTTCCAGAACCATTGTGCTGCCGAGGGCGTGCTGGATGTTGAAATTATACTGCTGGGTATAGGGGGTTAGCTGGTTGGTATCGATGTTCCCGAGAGTGATGGGCAGATCGTAGTTCCGGGTGCTTCCGCCGCCGGGATTCGACAGCGACGTATTGGTGACCTGCAACAATTCCGAGAACGGCGGATTGCCGGACATCAGGATGAACGCGCCCAGGATTTCGCGGGAGTAGAAGATGCCGTAGCCGCCGCGGACCGCGGTCTTCTCGTTTGCCTACGATGTGTTCGGCAACGGC